>DASTKD010000150.1:0-7646 GCA_035716135.1 Ktedonobacteraceae bacterium | reverse complement strand
CGCGCCGGGATGCTGGGCCGGAACCACCACAAACAGATTGACCAGCATCCCAACCAGAAATTGAGCAGCCAACAGCAAAAGGGTGATGAGAGTGAGGGTACGCAACGTTCGATACGAAGTCTTTTTTGTAACTTCACGGGTAGCTGTGCTTTGCATAAGAAAGTCTCCGATCTAATGAATGATTTTTACTATTGGCACTGACAAAGGCTTTAGCATTAGCTTTACTAAAGCTACTATAGGAGAGGAAAGCGCTGTTTGTCAAGAGAGAATATGCTCTATCCCAGGAAAAGCGCCGCAGGTCAACAAAAACATGTTACAATGTGCCTGAGTAAGCTTAGTATCATTCTTAAACAGCAACCAATAAAAGCCCTGCTTGTGCGTCTATCAACCAGTTACCAGTAAATGCGACCGCCTGCGCATTATTCAGGATGTTTAGGAACAGGAGGAAATTTATGTACTGTATGCATTGCGGCGTGAACTGCCCTGAAATCGCCACGTTTTGCCCAAATTGTGGCAAATCATTACATTCCAGCAATCGAGACCAGACCATTTCTCTTGCATCATCGCAAGAGTCAATAGCAGGGGCGCAGGGAAATGGCGCGCGGCCTGTGATATGGCGTTTGGATTTCAGTTCCGGCGCGAAATGGTTGCGACCGATTGCCATACCGCTCGTGATACTGGCCTGGATCGGCCTGACAGCAGTGATCTTGTGGGCCGCTTCTCATGTAGCCCGCTCGCTTATCCTGGTTTCCATCGCCGCCATCCTCGCCTTCGCGCTCGCACCCGCCGTAAAGTTTTTGCAAAAACGTCTGCCGCGCTTGCTGTCTATCCTGCTGGTATATGTCTTTGTATTTGGCGGTATAAGTGTTATCATCTATTTTCTCATGCGTACCGCTGTTATCCAGATCAATGAACTGAAAGGATCGATAGGTACTCTGCTAAAACCAGCTTCCGGCAGCCCTCCTTCGCCACTGGAAGCCACACTTCAATCACTCGGCATCGACCAGACACAGCTTCAGAATGCTCGCCAGATATTGGTTAGCCACCTCGCAGGGTTAGCGAACGAAGCGATACCAGTGCTACGCGACATTTTCAACTTTGTACTGGATGTGATCGTGGTCGCTATGATTAGCATCTATTTCCTGCTAGATGGTGCGCGTTTGACACGCAGGTTACGCGAAAATATGCCGCTCTCACAACAAAAGCGCGGCTTCTTCCTGCTGGATACGCTGGAGCATGTTGTAGGGGGCTATATTCGCGGTCAATTGATCCTTTCGTTGTTGATCGGCCTGCTTGTGGGTTTAGGCATGGCGGCCTTCCAGGTGCCGCATCCTATCTTGCTCGGCGAACTCGCCTTTTTGCTGGCGTTTGTGCCAGTGCTGGGAACTTTTATCTCAGCCGCCGCCTGTATCTTGCTTTCATTCGCCGCGCCGAATAGCTGGCTTATCAACCTGACGCACCAGAGTTGGCTGCTTGCCATCGTCGTTCTGCTCTATTTCATCGGAGTACACGCCATTGAGAGTCACATCGTTGGCCCCCGTGTAGTGGGACACGCCGTTGGTCTACATCCCATCATTTCCATCGCCGCTCTGATCGCCGGCGCTGAACTCTTTGGCATCCTGGGCGCGCTCTTCGTTGCCCCGGTGGTAGGCATCATCCAGGCCATCATTGTCTCTTTGTGGAGGGAATGGCGCGTCGCTCATCCTGAACAGTTCCCGCAAAAATCTGCTACAGTTGAGAGCAAGACATCTCAACCGGCTGTAGGAGAGGTGAGCTAACAACTATTATTGGCTACTAGAGAGACAACAATGCCAGATAAACTCTTCCAGCCCTTAAAAGTCGGGCCGCGCGAGGCCAAAAACCGTATTATTTTCGGCAGTCATTGCACCAATTTCGCGCGCCACAACCTCCTGAGCGAGCAGCACGCTGACTATTACGCGGCGCGCGCGGCTGGCGGCGCGGGCATCATCGTGCTGGAAGAGCATATCGTCCACCCTTCCGATATGCCCTATGAATACGCGCTGGCTGGCTACCTGCCCGGCACAACGGCGGCCATCGCTCGTGTTACCGAACGTATTCACCAACATGGGGCGCTAGCCATCGCGCAACTGAATCATAACGGGCAACAATCGGTGAGCGATCATTCACAGCGCGAAATATGGGCTCCGTCGGCCATCCCCAATGTATCTACGCGCGAAGTGCCTAAAGCGATGGAGTTGCGCGACATAGCGACGGTTATCGAGGGCTTCGCGCTTGTCACGCGCCATGCTGTACAGGGCGATGCTGACGGTATCGAGCTACAGATTTCGGATAGCTCGCTGCTGCGCCAGTTTCTCTCGCCTCTGACCAACCAGCGCGGCGATCAATACGGCGGTTCGCTCGATAACCGTCTGCGCTTTGCGCAAGAAACCATCGAAGCGGTAGATGCCGCATTGGGCAGCAATCATATCCTGGGCGCGCGTTTATGTGTGGATGAACTCGCTCCCTGGGCTGGATTGACCCCTGAACAGGGCATAGAGATTGCTCGCTTACTAACGGAAAGCAGGCGTATCGACTACCTGACTATCACAATGGGCAGCATCTACAGCTCGCATATGTTCCCTTTCCACGCATCCATGCACGTCCCTCGTGGTTATGCTGCTCATCTTGCCGCCGGGGTCAAAGCCGCCATCAACATTCCGGTATTCGCAGCCGGGCGCATCATGAACACCGCCCATGCGGAAAGTATCCTGGCCGAAGAGCAGGCCGACGGCGTAGAAATGATACGCGCCCTCATCGCGGACCCACAGCTACCCTTGCTCTCACAAAATGGACAGGCTCACGACGTTCGCCCCTGCATCTCCTGCAACCAGGGCTGCCAGGTGCGCAACGTCATGAACGCCGCGCTCGCCTGCACCGTCAATCCCAACGTTGTTACCGGCACACCTGTAGGGACGCGATTGATCGCGTCCGAACCCATCGCACCCCAACCAATTACACCCGACAAACCTGGACGCGATCACCCTGGACGCGATGAGTTCGGACGCGATCAATCGCGTCCCTACATCGTCATCGGCGGTGGTCCAGCCGGGATGGAAACGGCGCGCGTAGCGGCATTGCGCGGGAGACGTGTCGTGCTATATGAGCGTGAAGCGGTGTTAGGCGGCACCGTCGCGCTGGCGGCGAAAGCGCCGGGACGCGGCGAATTGCAATTGATTAGCGATTACCTGCAAGAGCAACTGGCGAAGCTGGACGTTGAAATTCACACAGGCGTCGAGGCAACGGCTGACATGATACTGGAGCAGCGCCCGCAAGCAGTAATCGTGGCAACGGGCGCGCGCAGCGGCGACGGCCTGCTGCCCATAACGGGCCGTGATTTGCCGTTTGTTACCGATGCGCGGCGCATCTTACGCGGCGACCCGGTGACAGGGGAGCGCGTAGTCATCATCGACGAAAGCGGCTCACACGGCGTCTATAGCGTCGCCGAACTGTTAGCACTACAGGGACACAGCGTTGAAATCGTCACAGAAGACTGGTACGTTGGTCACGACCTGACCGCTACGCATGATATTGTCACCTGGATGCAGCGCGTCATGGCTCTGGGCGTGACCTTCACTCCCCATACCAGCATCACGCGCATCGAAAGCAGGCAGGTCATCGTCACCGACCGTTTCGCGGCAGGCGAACGTGCCATCCCTGCCGATGCAGTCGTCCTGGGCGTCTACGAGCAACCCGCCCAGGAACTGTATGTCGCGCTGAAAGGTCGCGTGCCGCGCCTGTTCCGCGCCGGAGATTGCGTCGCTCCCAGACGAATTGAACATGCTATATTTGAGGGCAGACAGATAGGAGAGCAATGCTAATGGCAGGCCAGTACCAGTATCTCTTCACGCCTGTACGCATCAGGCAAACCACAATCCCCAACCGCATCGTATTCGCGGCGCATCTGACCAACCTTGCCGAAGAGAATCTGCCGGGGCCGCGCCTGATCGCCTACTACACTGAACGCGCTCGAGGTGGTTGCGGGCTAATCATCACAGAGGAGCAATCGGTACACCCCAGCGACTGGGCTTATCAGAAGCTTATTCATGGCTTCGACCCGCAGGTAATCCCCTGTTACCGCCGCATGACGCGCGCTGTGCATGAGCATGGCACGCGCATGTTCGCGCAAATCAACCACAACGGGATGCAGGCCAGCAGTATGTATTCGCGCCGCCCGGTGCTGGGTTCTTCACCGATGGTTGACCCCATCCACCGCGAAATGTGCAAAGAGATCGAGCAGGAAGAGATCGCCGAGATCGTGCGAGGCTACGCGCTGGTGGCACGCCATGTGCGCGAGGGCGGCTTTGACGGCGCGGAATTGCAATCCTCGCATAGCTCGCTAATGCGCCAGTTTTTCTCGCCCTACTTTAACCGGCGCGCTGACACTTACGGAGGCTCTTTAGAGAACCGGATGCGCTTCGCCCTGGAAGTTATCCAGGCGGTACGTGCCGAGATCGGGCGCGACTTCACGCTCGGCATCCGGCTATGTGGTGATGAACTGATACCCGCCGGGCTCACGCTCGATGAAGTATGCGAGATCGCGCGTCGCCTGGAGGCCACCGGGCAACTGGACTACATCAATACCAGCATCGGCGAATTTCACAACCTCTACATGGTCGAAGGCTCCATGCATACTCCCCCTGGCTATCAACTCTTCGTCTCGGCCAGCATCCGCGAGTCCGTCAAGCTGCCCGTCTTCTGCACGGGTCGCATCAAAGACCCGGTGCAGGCCGAACGCATCCTGCGCGAAGGATTGGCTGATATGGTAGATGTCGTGCGCGGGCAAATCTGCGACCCCGCTTTCACCCGTAAGGCGCGCGAGGGCCGTACCGAATCCATTCGCCTGTGCATCTCCTGCAACCAGTATTGCATCGGGCGTATGGGACTCAACCTCAGTCTGGGTTGTATCCAGACGCCGGCAACCGGCAACGAACTGCTCTTTCCCACCATCACACCGCCTCGCCCACGAACGCGCCAACCCCGGGTTATCGTGGTTGGCGGCGGTCCCGCCGGAATGCAGGCCGCCAAAGTAGCAGCTCAACGTGGCTATAGTGTATGGCTATACGAAAAACAACAGGAGTTAGGTGGGCAGATCAACCTGATTACGCGCGTACCGGGCCGCGTCGAGTTCGGCGACTCCTCGCGCAATTTACAGAGCGCCATCATCGAAGCCGGCGTCAACATCCATACGGGCGTCGAGGTCACGGCGGAGACGATCGAGCGCGAACAGCCCGATGCCGTGATTATCGCCACCGGCTCGCGTCCCGCGCTGCCACCCATTCCAGGCGCGGAGTTGCCGTTTGTCGCTACTACATGGGACATATTACAGGGCGTGAAAAATGCGCAGCCGGGCGAATATGTGCTGCTCTATGATACCATCGGCTTTCACCAGGCGACCAGCGTGGCCGAATTGCTGGCTGAGCGTGGCTGCGCCGTTGAGATAGTGACAGGACAATTCTATGTTGGCGGCGATCTTGGTATCACGCTCGATCTCGAACTCTGGTACCGCCGCGTGCTGGCAAAAGGCGTCAAGCTGACCGCCAACCATTTCCTTGCCAGCCTGGGACCGACCAGCGCCACCATCATCAATAACTACACCGGACAGCCACGCCAGATCGAACAGATTGCTCTGGCTGTAATGGCAACTCAGCAAACGGCCAACGATGATCTTTATGTACAGTTGCAGGGCAAGGTGAAAGAACTGCACCGCGTCGGCGATTGCGTGGCCCCGCGCCGCGTGGAACACGCCATCTTAGATGGCGAGCGCGCTGCGCGAAGTTTAGGAAGCCTTATGGACATGCGAAATTACCCTTTTCTCAAATAACCTACGCACGCTCTTCCACCCTGGCAATCCTTTTGCCAGGGGTCACATTGGGAAATTGTCCGGGTACATGTGACTGGGAAGGAAGCGATTGGATATAGTGTTGTAACAGGGAGTTATAGGCTCCGGTATTAAACTTCCAGATCTCCAGCAAACGCTGCCAGCTAAAGAGTGGGCCGCTCACTACATCGTGTAATTTCGCATAGTACTGGGCCAGGCCGGGGTCCTGAATCATATTTGTGCCTGTCTCAAGCGTTTCCAGGTATCCAGGGGGAATATCCCGATGAAAATGCCCGATGCGCCATTTAGTCAACTCGACTGGACTCAACGGCAAACGGGCCAGTAGTGGATCTCCCAGAGCCAGATTGTCTAGCACATACACCGACGGACCGACCTGATAGCCAAAATATCCAATGGCATTAAATACCACTACTTTGTCATGAATTTGCTGCTCATGTAAACCCGCTCGAGTGAGAGGGGAGTTGGGCATAACAACGTTACGCTGAAAATTGATCAGAGCTGCCGCGTTTGCATAATAATCATACTCGTCAATAATTCCACTGGGGTCTCTGGGGTCGCTGAATTGCGCGCTGGGATTAATAACGTACCAGCGACTATTGGGAACCAGGAAACCAGGCAAGAGTACGGCGAGGAAGATACCTGCATATAAAAGCTTCGCGGAAGAGGGGATGTTGCGAACCAGCAAAATGACGGCCATCAGGAATGGAGGCGTGAGAAAACGCCCGGCCATAAAATCTCCGCCAACCCTGACAATATAGGCTATATACAGCAGCATTCCCAGGAGCAGGGGGATACTCTTCCAGTCTTGTAATACCACAACCAGCAATATCGCGCTCACTATAACAATGAAAAGCAAAGGATCAAAGGTAGAGGAACCGATGAGATACACTATCCCCTGCTTTATGAGTTGACCTGTAGAAATGCCTGTGTTCAGTTTGGCATACGCGGTATTGGGAAAAAGAAAGCCATAGTAGAAAAGCGAAAAAAGTTCCCAGGCGATAAAAGGCGTGAAAGCCAGGACGATGGTCCTGAGCGCTTTCAACCTGGGTTTAGATGCCCGGTACCAGGCGTAAATCAGAGCCGGGAGGAAGAGCAGTACCGCATCCATGCGATTAAGGATCATCATGCAACCCAGCAGTGAAAGCCAGAGCAAATAGCGTTTGCTCTGCTGCTTCTGGAAAAATACCAGAGCGAAGAGGACAATCAGCAGGTGGGTCAATGGATTTTCCAGCCCGGAGGTTGAGAAATCGATAAACGACTTCGAGGCCGCCAGGATGGTCAATCCCACAATCGCAACGAGGCGTGATGGCGCCAGGAGAAAAACAAAGATAGAGACGGCAAGTAGAGAGACGCTGAGAGAAAGCAGGAGGCTGGAAAAATAGATACTGCGCACAAAAAAATAGGAACCAGAAAGCAGAAACATCCAGAGAGGATGCGTGAACGTTTGAACACGCTCACCGACATTCCAGGTCAGCCCATAGCCATGAATAAAATTATACACCGTGCGCAAGGTGATAAAACTATCATCGCTCAACCAGGCGTTTTTTATCAAAACAAAGAAAAAGAGGACAAGAGCAAAAACGATTACCGTTTTTCCGTATTTTTCTTGCAGTTTTGCCGCGTCTGCCACTGCATCCGGCTTTTTTTGTTCTTGCTCAACCTTTTTTGGGGAATGCACCAGTTCGTTCAAGGCATTCCGAGTAGTCGTGAGAAGATCTGTTGCGTCTAACATAGTATTCATCCTTCCGGGTAAAGATAGAATGACTTCTAGTAGGTTTGACGCCCT
>DASTKD010000149.1:0-5512 GCA_035716135.1 Ktedonobacteraceae bacterium | reverse complement strand
TGGGGCGACCCTTGCGGTCGCCCTGGCGATGCTGGCAACGCAATAATTGGGAGAACGCATGATATTCCTTGACCACCTGTTGAACGCAACGTCTGGTAGCCTGTTGTATATGGGGAAGCACACCCGTTTCGATACCTTCAATCAAGATAGCCGCCAGCTTTTGCCTGGCGAACTGTTCGTAGCAGTGCGCGGCGAGCGCAGCGATGGACATGATTACTTGCCGCAAGCCGTGCAACGCGGTGCGGCAGGGCTATTGATCGAGGCGCGCGCGCTCAATGCCCTGGCGGATGCGCAGCGAAGCGAACTTGAGCAGGCAGGGGTTACGATTGTGGTGGTAGAGGATACGCGCCTCGCGCTCCAACAATACGCTCATGCCATTCTCCGGCGCTGGCATCCCACCGTCATCGCTGTGACGGGCAGCGTGGGCAAAACCAGCGTGAAGGAAGCTATCGCCAGCGTGCTTTCCGGCCACTTCGCCACCTTCAAAAGCTGGCAAAACTATAACGACGCGCTGGGCCTGCCCCTGTCGCTTGGTCGCCTGGAAGAACGACACGAATACGCTGTACTCGAACTGGGTTGCGATCACCCCGGCGAAATGCGGCAACTGTGCCAGATAGTGCAGCCTTCTATGGGCGTTCTCACCAATATCAGCCCCACGCAACTTCAATACTTCGGTACCCTCGCACGCCTGGCCGAGGAATACGGTCAACTGCTGGCAATGCTGCCCGGAGATGGTGTCGCCATCGTAAATGGCGACGATGCATTGACCCGCGACTTGCTGCTTGTGCGTTGTGCCGCGCCCGTCGTCACTTTCACGCCGTCAATGGCGCGAAACGTGCAGGCATTATGGACGTTATCCTGTGAAATCCCGGTGGACGCGGTGGGAACGGACGCGATTGTTGAGGACGCGATAAATCGCGTCCCTACAGTACGGTTGGCGTCGCGTCTTCTGGGGAGGCATCATGTTGCGACGATGCTGGCGGCATGGGCGGTTGGGAAGCATTGTGGCCTGGATTTTGCGGAGATGAGGCCAGCGCTGGAGCAATTGCACGCGCTGCCGGGAAGATTGAATACGGTTTCAGGGATAGGGTTTACCACGTTGCTTGACGATACGCATAACGCGGCACCGGCTTCTGTCATGGCGGGGCTGGAAACGGTCAGGGAGCTTCCTACCAACAACCGTATCGCGGTGCTGGGTGATATGTTGCGCCTGGGGGATTACGCGGAAGGGGCGCATCGCGCGGTGGGACAGCAGGTGGCGCAATGCGTCGAGTACCTGGTAGCGCGTGGAGAATATGCCAGCATCGTGGCCGAGTCCGCGCGCAAAGCGGGAATGCCGGAAGGTCATATAGTCATCACTTCGACGCATGATGATGCGGCACAGGCGGTCGAACGCATTTTGAGGGCTTTGGAGATGGGCAGGGGCCAGGGCGACCGCAAGGGTCGCCCCTACAATACTACGATGTATAGCGCGAATCCTGTACAGGGTAGGGGCGACCCTTGCGGTCGCCCTGGTTCTGCTATCATTTACATCAAAGGTTCGGAGGAGACGCGCATGGAGCGTGTGACCGAGCGTTTGATGGCGGAGCCGCAGAAGGCGCGGCAAACGCTGGTGCGGCAGACGCCCGGCTGGAAACAGATTACCATGACGCGCCCGCGCCGTCCAACGTGGGTGGAGATCGATTTGAGCGCGATTGCCAGTAATACGCGCCAGATAGCTGCGCTGGTTGGTCCTCAGGTGCGTATTCTGGCGAGCCTTAAAGCCGATGCCTACGGGCATGGAGCCGTCAAAGTGGCTCATACGGTGTTGCAGAATGGGACGAGTATGCTGGGGGTGGCAACCGTCAGCGAGGCCATGCCTTTGCGCGAGGCTGGCATTAACGCGCCCATTCTGGTGTTTGGCTACGTGCCATCCTGGCAGATGCGCGAAGCCGTTCACATGGGCGTGACGCTTACACTTTATTCCATTGAAGCGGCTCAAGCGGCCTCACGCGCCGCGCTTGCCCTGGGCAAAACGGCGCTGGCGCACGTCAAGGTCGATACGGGCATGGGTCGCCTGGGCATTCGCGCGGAACAGCTTGCGGACATCGTTCATTTAGTTAAGGTGATAAGAGAGCTTCCCGGCCTGCAAGTCGAAGGCATCTTTACGCATTTTGCTATGGCCGACGCGCGTGATACAACGCATACTCGTATGCAACTTGCGCGCTTCCAGCACGTCTTACAGATATTAGAGGAGGAAGGCATACGTCCGCCACTGGCGCACGCGGCCAATAGCGCTGCTATGCTCACATTGCCCGAAGCGCGTCTCGATATGGTGCGCCCCGGCATCGCCCTTTTTGGCCTGCACCCGTCGGAGGAAGTGCCGCTGCCGCCTGGTTTTCGCGCGGCCCTCTCCTTCAAAACGCAGGTGTCACAGGTCAAATTGATCCCTGCCGGGGAATGTCTCGGTTATGGCTGTACGTATTATACAGAGCAACCGGCCACCATTGCGGTGCTGCCCGTCGGCTATGCCGATGGATTCCGGCGCGCTCCCGCCAACTGGGGATCGGTGCTTATTCACGGCCAGTCAGCGCCACTGGTGGGGCGCGTCTGCATGGATCAATGTATGGTGGACGTTTCGCACATTCCGCAGACCCGCACAGGTGACGAGGTGGTATTAATCGGTCGCCAGGGCAGCGCCAGCCTGACGGCGGAACAGGTGGCGCAACGCCTGGGAACCATCAACTATGAGGTTGTCTCGGAAATACTGGCTCGCGTACCGCGTGTCGATTGAGCCAGGGCGGGGGCAAGCCCTGCCCCTACCATACTACGACGCGACTGGTGAAAACCGTACAGGGTAGGGGCGGGGCTTGCCCCCGCCCTGGTATGCTCATGAGGAAACTACTATGCAAACAGGTGCCACGGACTCACATCATAATCAGGATTCACCGCAGGAGCAGGTAAAAGAGGACGAGCGGACGGTATGTTATGCGGTGATTATCGCCAATCCCACATCAGGTTTCATGCCGCTGCAGATGGGGCGTTTGCACGACACCCTCACTTTTCTGCGTTCGCTGGGCTGGCGAGTTGAACTGAGGTATACACAGGGGCCGGGCGATGGTACCGAACTGGCGCGTAGAGCGGTCGAGGAGCAGGCGGATATGGTAATCGCGGCGGGCGGCGACGGCACCATTAACGACATCATTCAGGGATTGGTGGGCAGCGAAACCGCTCTGGCTGTGCTTCCCACCGGTACGGTCAACGTCTGGGCGCGTGAAATGGGCATTCCTCTCGACGCGCACGGAGCGCGCCAGGTGCTGGTCAACGGGCAAACGCGCCGCGTGGACGTAGGATGCATCAACGGGCGCTACTTCCTCCTGATGGTGGGCATCGGCATCGATGGCACCATCACGCAGGCGGTAGAACATAAGCCGTTGAAACGCCTGGGCGTGCTTGGCTACGCGCTGGCGGCCTTATGGTTTGGCCCCGGTTATAAAGGTTTCCCTGTGGTAGTGAATAACAACGGAGTGGTCGTCAAAACGCGCGCCCTGCAAATCTTTGTTGGTAACACGCAGTTATACGCGGGCGCGTTCAAGTTCACCTGGCAGGCGCGCCTCGATGATGGGCTGCTCGACCTGTGCATCGTGCGCAAGCGCAGTCACCTGGGGCGCATTGTCGTCCTCTGGGATTTCATCCTGCGCCGCGATCAACGGCGCATGTGGGTGCGCTACGATCAAGTCTCATCGGTACAAATCGAGACGCCTAAGCCCGTCGCCTATCAAATCGATGGCGACGCCGGCGGCCACACACCCGTAACCCTCTCTATCGCACACGAAGCATTGAAAGTAATCGTGCCGCAAAAGGCCCCGCATGAGCTTTTTAGCGAGTGAAATCCCTGGTCGCTAATGCCTGTAGTTAAAGGCGATATTGATGACCATGATCGTCAGGCATATCAAGCCCAGACCGATCAGCCCGCCAAGCAGCGCCAGGCCCCCGCCTGCTCCCAGCGCGGTGCCAAAGATGATGCCGGAAAGCGGCACCAGCATCACGACCGATACTATCGCCAGCGCCAGACGCTGGCCTGCGCTCAACACCGTGCTGGATGGTTGCTGCTGGTATGGCATCGACAGCTTCTGCCCCGTAGCGCCCGCGAAAGGGTCGCGGTAGGCCCCGCCAGCCTGGTATCCAGCATCATACGGGTCCACAGGTGGTCTCTGGCGTTCCCGCCCGCTCTCATCGTAGCGCATTTCTTGTGACATGATTGCGTACCCTCTCCCTGCGATTATAACGTACTATTGATATATAGGCTCTCTCTTTGTACGAATAATAACCCGAAAAGTTACGCTATGCTGGATTAAAAATCATCAGCCGGCGTGTTGCGGTTGCGCCGGGGTTGCGACGGCTGGCTCGCTGTTTCCACCCAAACGGCGACGCGCCGTTTCGCGTTTGCCAACGGCGGGAACGTGTTTGGTGGCGGA
Organism: Ktedonobacteraceae bacterium; assembly: GCA_035716135.1. GTDB lineage: Bacteria > Chloroflexota > Ktedonobacteria > Ktedonobacterales > Ktedonobacteraceae > CF-113. Next base: position 1,055 of record DASTKD010000149.1, on the reverse strand, counting down.
TGCCAGGCCGAAGACGGGCATGTTGCCGTACACGGCCTCGTACTTGCCGGCCTCTACCAGGTATGTCTCGTGGAAGATGCCAACGCTGCCGTCAGAGCCAATGGTTTTATTGAATTTTCTCCACGATTCCAGATGTGGGTCGTCTTTGTCCCTGGCGAACTTCTCCAGGTCCTCGAACGAGCGCCAGTATTGTACCGTCAAGACGCCGCGCCAGAAGATGAAGGTTTGCGCACCTAGAAAGCCTTTTTCGGGGTGCTGGTACAATGTGCGGATCATTGGCGTCATTGCCATAGCGGTAGCAAACCATTTGCGGAAGGCGAAGAACTTGTTGACACGCATTCCAATCATAAAGACTACAAAGGGTTCGCCGGTCTGAGCCGTGAAGCGTCCCGGTATTACTTTAGCCATTATCGTTGTTCCTTTCAATTCAATTTCAGTAAGCTCTTTACAACGCCTGTAATGTTGCCAGCGTTTCTTCGCACCACGCCAGTAAAGACTGGCAGCGATGTATGCCGTAGCGCAAGGTCAGCAAAGGATAGAGCAGATCGGGATTGCTGGCGCTCCCTGCCCGCAAATAGGGTTCGATGTTTTCGTATTTCCTCAACAATTGAGATTGCAATTGCTGGAAGATGCGCACATGCTCAATGTTTTTCTCGACCGGCAGATGCGCGCCAAAGTACAATTTCAGCAATAGCTCGTTGCGCTCAACCACATATTCAACCGGCTCGGTCAGCCAGCCCTGCAACTCCTCCATTCCGCGCTCCGTCAGCGTATAGACGTAGCGTTCGGGTTTGCCTTCCTGCTTTTCAGCGTGGCTGGTCGCCAGTCCTTCCGCTATCAGTTGTTTCAAAATGGGGTAGATTTGCCCGTAGCTTTCATGCCAGAAGTTGCTGGTACTCTGCTCCATAAATTTCTTGATGTCGTAACCGGAACCCGGACAAACGCTCAGCACTCCCAGCACGGCATATTTGCTTTTATTTTCTTTCGCCATCATATATCTCCTAGATACGTATCTAATAGATATATAACATACAGATATAGAAATGTCAAGAGGT
>DASTKD010000148.1:0-5231 GCA_035716135.1 Ktedonobacteraceae bacterium | reverse complement strand
GAATACGCGGAGTGGCTGCTATACACCAGACCTACTCTTTGTTATACTGACGATTAAGAGAAGACATTGCGGAACCGCCTGTTATCTTTATTGTACAACATGCCGTTGTATTTTATGTGATATACATGTTTTTCAGAATCTCTTAGACCAGGATACGCTTATGTTTGTAGATGCTATTACACTTGCTGCCGTTGCCGATGAGTGGCGAAACCTGCTCATCGGGGCGCGTATCGATACGATTATTCAACCTACCGAATATGCTGTTGCCATACAGTGCTATAGCCCTGGCGCGGATGGGCAGAGCGGGCAGAATCGCTGGCTCTATCTGTCGGCGCATCCGCAGTTGGCGCGGGCGCATCTGACAGCTCGCAAACCCGCCAAAATTGCCAGTGAGCCGCCTGCGTTTGTCATGCTGTTGCGCAAGTACCTGGAAGGTACGCGCATCGAGGCCATCGAGCAACCGCGCTGGGAGCGTGTGATCGAGATGATCGCCAGCCATCGTAAGGATGCCGGTAGCGACGAACGCGCGCGCTACCGGCTAATTATCGAGATCATGGGACGCCTGAGCAACATTATCTTCTGCGATGAACAGGGCATAATCCTGGGTAGCCTCAAACATGTCGGCGCTGATGTCAACCGCTATCGCGTCATCGCGCCCAATGTGCCATATGTCGCGCCGCCGCCACAAACGCGCTACGCGGGCGAGCAATCCCTGCCGCGTTTGGACCCTGCCACGCTCACAGCTTCTCAACTGGCGTCTGTGGCGTTAGAAGAGGCTGCCCGGCCCGCGCCTGTAAAGAAAGGGCGCGCGCGTGCCACGGAACAATCCACGCTCTGGCAACTTCTGAGCAGGAACTTGCTCGGCTTCAGCCAGTTGTTGGCCCGCGAGGTCGCCTATCGCGCCACCGGAAATAGCGAGTCACCCGCCGTACAGGACGAGGATACCTGGGAAGAAGTGGCGTGGAACGCGCGCGAACTGGCGACACTATACGATGCTCATGCCTGGAAGCCACAACTGGTCGAGCGTGTCGAACGGGAGGGAGCGCAGGATGCTTCAACGACCTCCCAGGGGCGACCGCAAGGACAGGCAGGAGACGGCCCGACCACCTCCCCAGGGCGACCGCAAGGGTACGCCCGTACAATACAACGATATGTGGCGTTTGCGCCATATGTGCTTGAGCAGTATGCGGAGATGGCGGGGGTACATATATTTGCGTCGTCTTCGATTAACACCGTCATTGATGAGTTTTACGCGGGCGCGGAATGGCGCGATGCGATGGAGAGCGTGCGCTCGCCTGTGCGCAAGGTGCTACATACGCAGTTGGAGCGGTGCAAGCGCAAAGCCGAAGCGCTTCAAAAGGAGTTAGCGGCTTCCGAGGAGGCGAACCAGTATCGCTTGTGGGCGGAATTGTTGCTGGCTCAGCAAAATGATGTCAGGCAGGGGCAGCAGAGCGTGGCGTTGCAAAACTTCTTTGAAGATCGGGAGACGCCAACTCTGGTGACGATTCCCCTCGATCCGCGCCTGGACGCTGTGGGTAACGCCAATCGCATCTTTCACAAATACCACAAGTTGCGCCGCGCCCTTGCCCTTGTCCCCCCACAGATCGAGCAAAACGCCGCCGAGATCGCCACTATCGAGCAATTGCTAGCCGATTTGATGTTGGCCGAAACGCCGCCGGAAGTAGCGCTGGTGAAAGCCGAGACGCAGATGGCTGGTTATATGCGCAGCGCGAAACCGCTTCAGAAGCAACAAAAGCAGTCACATAAAGGGAAAGCTAAGGGTGGCAAGCCGGGCAAAGGCAAGCCGGTACCGCCGGGCGGTGGTGTGCCGCTGCACGCGCAGAGCCGCGAAGGTTTCACCATCTTGATTGGCAAGAATAGCCGCCAGAACGAGGATGTCACTTTCCACCAGGCTACATCGAATGATATGTGGCTGCACGCGCGCGGCGTTCCCGGCTCGCATGTGATTATCAAAGCGGGCGGGCGCGACATCCCGCGCGGCACTATTGAGCAGGCTGCCGCCCTGGCCGCGTGGTACAGCCAGGCGCGTGGTAGCACCAGCGTTCCCGTCGATTTCACATTGCAACGCTATGTTCGCCGCATGAAAGGCGGCGGCCCCGGCATGGTCATTTACGAACGTGAGCGTACGCTCTATGCGGAGCCGCGTAGTGTAACGCAATGACTGGTGGATAGCAAAAAGAAACGACGCGCACCCGGTGAAAAGAGGTGCGCGTCGCGGAAGTCGCTGTGTCCATATGTTTCCTTGCCCGGCATCACCACACGTACCTCATCCCTGAAGCATATGGACGATCGCTGCTTATCGCTGTTGCCTGGTCCGTGGGTATCAACGATAAGCGGTTTTTTGGCGAGAAGTACTACAACAGGAAAGCCGATTTCGACGTTGCCTGCCTGTCGCCATCGTACTCCCTCCCCCCATTGCAGCACTCCGTATTGCCTTATGGAGTATACAACTGAACAAAAGTTATAAAAAGTGCTGAAATGATTCAGAAGTGATCCTAAAGTGATTCAAAATCTTCTTTTTTGTCTTAAAAGGGCTAGACTTACTGAACTGATACGCTATAATAGGGACGATTACGGGGAACATCCAGCACTAATAAAATTATGGAGGCATGGATATTTATGACGACTGGAGAAGGAGCCTATTTCCAGCATCCCCCCAATTCCTCAGCCAATCTCGCGCTCTTTCGTGAAAAGATTACTGCCGCGCGCCGTCCGACCGGACATATCCAGAAGGAACTGGCCGTTGAGCTGGGCATTGAATCACAGGTTTTGAGCCGCAAGCTACATGGCGCGAATCAGACGTATTTAACCCACGAGGAAGTGAAGCGGATTATCAAAAAGCTGGCAGGTTGGGATGCCATCACTACCCAGTTTGAAGCTATCGAACTTCTGGCGCTGATGGGTTTGCGACCGGAGAGCTTTTCCGACGAGGAGTGGAACGCCGCTCCATTGAACAGGCTTGAGCCAGCGCCTCATAACAATGTGCCGGATATGGCCTCTTCTTTTGCCGCGCTCTCGGCCTATGCGCCCGTACCCGCGCCATCTACTTCACTTATTGGACGTGAAACGCTGGTGCAGGCGTTGCTGGAGCGACTACGGCAGCCGTCTGTGCGCCTCCTGACGCTGCTTGGAACGGGTGGCGTTGGCAAAACACGCCTGGCGCTGGAAGTAACGCACGCGGCTCGACAAGATTTTGCCGATGGGGTATTTTTTGTCTCGCTGGCAACCATTCGTGATGCTGTGCTTGTTCCCTCCACGATTGTGCAGGCGTTGCGCCTGTCTGAACCTGTAGTGCGTGATAACGCGGGCGGGCAGGGTATTTCTTCGCGCGAAGATTTGCTCAAAGGTTTTCTGCGAGATAAGTCGCTGCTGCTGGTGCTGGATAATGTGGAGCAAATCCCCGCTATTGCGCCTTTCATCAATGACCTGTTGGGTACCGCCCCCTGTCTAAAGGTGATGGTGACAAGCCGGTCGGTGCTGCGCCTGTATGGTGAGCATGAGTTTGATGTTCCTCCGCTCGAGGTTTGCGCGCCCGATCACGTATCTGATGCCGGCTACGTCGCACAGTTTCCGGCTAATCGTCTCTTCGTCGAACGCGCTCAGGCCGTGCATCCTGCTTTTCACCTGAGCGAAAGCAACGCGGCAACTATCGCGCAGATTTGCGCGCGACTGGATGGCCTGCCCCTGGCGATTGAACTGGCTGCCGCGCGCACGAAAATGTTTTCTCTGCCCACGATCCTGCAACGGCTGACAGATGGCAAAGGGCAGGGCCTGGCGTTTTTGCGTTCCAGTGCGCATAATGTGCTTCAGCGCCATCAAACCTTGCTGGATACGTTGAATTGGAGCTATGGGCTACTTGATGAGCAGCAGCAATGTCTTTTCCGCCGCCTCAGCGTCTTTCTCGGCGGCTGGACATTAGATGCGATTGAGGCTATCGTCATAGAAGAGAATGAGGATGCTAGCCAGGATGATGCGCTCGATCTGATGGAAGCCCTGCTCGATCGCAGCCTCGTGAAACGGATGCTGCTGGAGGCAGGTTCTCAGGACGAAGGTACCGAACCGCGTTTTTATTTCCTGGAGACGATACGCGAATATGCGCTGGGACGTTTGGAGGCATGTGGCGAGCGTGAAAACGTACAACGGCTGCACGCGGAGTATTACCTGGCGATGACGGAACGTATCGAGCCAAATCTGTATGGTCGCAGGCAGTCTGAAGCGGTGTCGATGCTGGCGCGCGAACAGGACAATTTGCGAGCGGCCTTAGAATGGGCGATTGGAGACGATGAAGTCGAAGTGGCGCAGCGTCTGTGTGGCGCGCTGGGCATGTTCTGGGAAGCACGCACATCATTTCAGGAGGCGCATCGCTGGATCGATGTTGCGCTTATAATGACGGATGAGACATCACCATCCATTCGTGCCAAATTGCTAATGTCCGCCTCACGTATCGCCCTGTGGGAGATCGCCTGCGAGCGTTCGCGCGAACTGGCCGAGCAGGCTCTGGCGCTCTATGAGGCTGTGGGAGATGAGGTTGGGAAAACCTCGGCCATCTTCCAGATTGGCGATAGCTGGCATATGCAGGGCGAATATGCGCTGGCAATCCCCTATCTTGAGGAGAGTGCGCTCCAACTGCGCGAGCAAGGAGACTTGCGTACCTATGCCTTTGCGCTAAGCAGGTTAGGCGCGATGGCGATCCTCCAGAACAACTTCCCCCAGGCATGGACATGGTTGAACGAAGCGTTGCCACTGTTGCGCGAGTACAGCGAGCCGGGCCTGCTCAATGTCACGCTCGTGTATCTAGGCGTGCTGGCGATGGTGCAGGGCGATCTGAATAAGGGGGTCAGCTACCTGCGCGAAGGATTGCTTCTCGCCCAACAAACCGGCAATCGCTACATGCTGGCCTCCGATTTGATCGCGTTCGGCTGCCTCCTGGGAACGACGGGCGGCCCATCCTACGCCGCCCGCATATGCAGCGCCGCCGAAGCGCTCTTTGCCAGCCTGAATACCGCCCTGCCAGCAGCCTACGGCCCGCTTTACAACGCCTACCTCGGCAGCATCAAGTTCCAGGCCAATGAAGCAACCTGGGAAACATGGTGGGCCGAAGGCAAAGTATTGTCACAAGAAGAGGTAACGATGCTTGCGATGGAGGCGAGCGAGTAGAAGAGGTAATCATGCCAGCATTATCAACCATAGTGATCTTTCTCCTGGCGTCA
>DASTKD010000147.1:0-2882 GCA_035716135.1 Ktedonobacteraceae bacterium | reverse complement strand
CAAACATGACCCCTCGACCCTCTCTCTTTGCGAGCATCATTCTGGTGAGGATCGCAACAACGGTTCTTCCACTATTGAAAAGCTACAAAAACGTTCGTTACCCGCCCATTTCGAGCGGGGTCATACAGAAATTGGAGGTTTTGTTTCATGAAGGTTTTAGTGTTACCCAAACCAATAGAAGGCGTCTCGCGGGAGGAGATGCTTCAACACGCGCCAGCAGAAATTCAGGCCGTCTGGGAACTTTACAAGCAAGGGACCGTCCGCGAATTCTATACCCGCGCTAATGAGCCAAACAGAGTGGTGTTGATGCTCGAAAGCGCAAGCGTGGAAGCCGCCTGGGACACGCTCGCCACATTGCCGTTCGCGCAACTGCACCTGATCGACTTTGATGTGATCCCACTGGCCCCTTTCTTCGGCCTGGAGCATCTGTCCCCTGCAAAGGGTTAAGACGCGCAACTGTACTATCAAACCGTGCGCAAACGGGGCGTTTGCGCACGGCATTCTACCAAGAAAGTGAAAGCAATTTCAATGACTACGTTTATAGCAAATTCGGAATTTACGCAACTGGCATCAAATGAACAGATCGCAAAGACGGTGCAGGCACTGGAAGCTCATGGCATTCGGGCCGTCGTCTTTGAAAGCGGCGAGGAAGCGAGAGCGCATGTGCTTAACCTGATTCCGCCAGGAGCGGAGGTCTATAACTCACCATCACGCACCCTTGAGCTTATCGGCCTGGCAGAGGACATCGAACATCCCACGCGCTTTCAATCGGTGCGCGCGCGCCTGCATTCCCTTGATCGCGTGACGCAACGGAATGAAATGCGCAGGGTGGGAGCCAGCCCCGATGTGCTGGTGGGAAGCGTCCACGCCATCACCGGGCAGGGCGAGGTGCTGCTTGCTTCGGCAGTTGGCAGCCAGTTGGGTCCGGCTGCCTCCGGCGCGGGCGCGGTGATCTGGGTCGTTGGAACGCAAAAGCTGGTGCGCACACTGGAAGACGGATTTCGTCGCATCCGGGAACATAGTTTTCCATTAGAGAGTGAACGCACACAGCAGGTGTATGGTCAGGCTAGCGCCATCAATAAGATTCTGATCGTCAATGGGGAAGCATACCCCGGTCGTATCACGATTGTACTCGTCAAGCAGAAGCTGGGCTTCTAGGAGACCTATTCACCGGTTATTCAACAGAAAGATTTGGAGGTCATATCAAATGAAGACTTTGGAGGCACCGAAACCACTATTCGCAAGAACCATCAATCGCGCCGCGCATGCTTTGCTCCGCGCTGGCACACGACGCCTCAATCCGCTTATGCTGTCGCTCGCCGGGAGCCGCCGCCTGCCGATGCTTGCTGTAATCCATCATCAGGGACGGCGCTCCGGGCGTTCTTATACAACGCCCCTGGCCGCGCGGCCAACGACAAATGGCTTCGTACTCCCGCTCACCTTTGGCGAGCAGGCCGATTGGTTCCGCAACGTACAGGCGGCGGGCGGGTGTATGATACGATGGAAAGGCATAGACTATCCATTGATTGAGCCTGAAGTCGTTGACTGGGCAACCGTTCGGTCGTCGTTCTATCCTTTAGAGCGGATTCTGGTGCCGCTAATCGGGATCGAGCATTTTGCGCGGCTGCGGCACGCCCCGGCGAGTGCAAGCGACCCCACATAAGGTAGCTTTCACTGGGAGGTTTTTGGGAAGGCACTCATCTGGCCTGTCATCCTGAGCGCAGCGAAGGATCTCTCGCCGGGGACCGAGATCCTTCGCTGCGCTCAGGATGACAGCTTGCTGGTCCCTTTCTTAAAAAACCTCCCAGTGAAAGACATAAGGTATACCACCTGGAATGCGAGTTAATATGAGGCCGATGGAGGATATAGCATGATAGAGTCATTTGAAACGTACCGCTCGTATCTCTTCGCCATCGCCTACCGGATGCTCGGCAGCGCGATGGATGCCGAGGACATGGTACAGGAAACCTACCTGCGCTACCAGAATACACCGCCAGAAACAATTGGCTCGCACAAAGCCTTTCTGACCACCATCATCAGCCGCCTATGCGTAGATCAACTGCATTTAGCGCACAGGAAACGGGAACAGTACCTGGGTCCCTGGCTACCAGAGCCGATCATCACCGCTGAAACCCGCGAAGTAATCAGCACGGAGGAGCGCGTTGACCGGGAAGAGTCGATCTCAATGGCCTTCCTGTTGTTGCTGGAACAGCTTCAACCGGTCGAGCGAGCCGTCTTCCTGCTGCGTGAAGTCTTCGACTATGATTATGCCGAAATTGCCAGCTTTCTCGGCAAAAGTGAAGTGACCTGTCGCCAGTGGTTCAGCCGGGCGAAGAAACACCTGGCCGACCACCGGCCACGCTTCTCAACGCCGCCCGAAACGCAGAGGCAGATGCTGATAAGTTTTCAACGAGCGCTTCAGGCAGGCGAGATGACCGCCTTAGTGAATATGCTGGCCGAAGATGTCACATTCTGGGCCGATGGCGGCGGCAAAGTCAAAGGAGTGGCAACCCGCCAGATCTTCGGGCGTAACGCTGTGGCACGTTTCGCGCTGGACAACTCACCCATCTTCAGGAACACATTACCGGCGGACTCTCGCATGGAATTGGCCGAAGTCAACGGCCAACCGGCGCTTATCACACGCTCCGGTGATAAAGCTCTTGCCGTGCTGACCATTGATGTGGAAGCAGGACAGATTAAGGCTATTCGTTTCATAGCGAATCCCGATAAATTGGCGCATGTCTAATGCAAGACGCGCGCCGGAGAGGAAATAGCAATGACAGCAACAAACGATTTCCCAACAACTGGTGTAGAGCTACGATACCTCCTTGTGGCGAGTGACTATCATCGCTCACTGGCCTTCTATTGCGATGTGCTGGGGG
>DASTKD010000146.1:0-4664 GCA_035716135.1 Ktedonobacteraceae bacterium | reverse complement strand
GATGGTTTGAGATCACGATAGATGATCGGCGCTTTTCGCGTATGCAGATACGCAAAAACGTTGCTGAGTTGAATGCCTGTATGAAGCACCTGTTCCAGTGGAAGCCTACCGCCCATCCTGTACAAATACGCACCAAGTGTTTCTCCTTCGATGTAATCCATAACGAGATACCCGTTGTCGCCTTCACGGAAAAAGTCGTAGACGCGAGGAATGTTGGGATGCATGAGACGGCTCATCAGAAAAGCTTCTCGCTTCAATGACTCGCTGGCCTCCACACGTTGCTCAAGAGAGAGACCTTGTCCGCTTATTTTCTTGACTGCCACGCATCGATCCCCCAGAAAGGTATCTATCGCCTTATAAATAACTCCATAACCTCCCGCGCCCACCTGGGCAAGAAGGCGATACCGTTGCCTGAGCAGCCGTTGATTGTAATGAATCGGCATTGCCCCTCGCTCTGTCGTCATTACTGCTGACGACGAGTAATTTTCTTCGCGTCTCATAGATATGCTCCAATCACGTCATGTAAAATGCTGCCACTCAGGGTGCCGAGTGGCAGCTATATCACGGGCGCGCAACATTAAGCTGCGCTGGCTTCCCCTGGCTGGGATTCCCTGGCCCGGTATTCGATTCTTGCTTCGCGCTCTTCGATGCTCCTGCGCACAAAACGCACCTCGTAGAGGTAGTGCATCAGCAGGCCAAAGCCCCGGAAGATCAACGGGAAGAAAAATCAGCAAATCCTTATATATTGTGCAGTTTGCCAGGTCGTTCACTGCATCTTACATAAATAGCATATACCATGCAGGTGAATTGCTCCTGTGAATTGTCTGAGATGAAACTGAGAAGATTTTGGGGCGAGGTGAACAAACCTGTCGCCCCTTTGCGAACCTTATGACCCATCCCTCGCCACAGTTATCTGGATGAAGATGCTGCTATGGACAACATAACCATGCCCATTCTGATCTGTCACCTGGGCAGTCAGCAAATGGGTTCGTGTTTCCCCCACTGACGCTCCACGCATGTCAAATGCGACAGTGATGGAATGCGCGGTATGGTTGATTACATTTCCCTCGATAATCCAGATGACATGGAGAGGTTGCTGCATTCCCTCCGTCTCGAGCCTGTAGTGGCCCTCCACCGGTCGAAGCGCGGCGAGCGACTCGGTGACGCACAAGCGAACATCCCCTTGAATGATCACCTTTGGCAGCCCTTCAATTGCCGGGGCGATACCCGCCATCACGGGCGCTTCTTGAATATATGGCATTTGCATTGCCATTGCTGGTGTTCGTTTTACTTGTTCTCGCGTAACTCTCATGCGTACCTTCTCCCGTCTCATTCTGGAATGAGGCAATTATTTCCGCCTCACCAGAAGCATACTCTTTGTGTGTGAGTTGGCACTGAGGATTAGCTAAGAATTATCTGAGAATATGTAACCGCGCCATAATGCATATCGCATGAAAAAACAATGTCCGCGCCGGGCGGCGCGGACATTGTTTTTTCACAGGATGCCTTCTTTTTCAGGTTCATTCATCACCTGGATCATATCGTCCTTTGACATTCCTTGATCCGCTGCTATATCCCGTACTTCCCAGCGCGAGGATTTTCCTTCGCGCCAGAAGTGGAGCGTAATGAAGCAGGGGCCAACCTGGAGGTGTTGAAGCTCGATTTCAGTAAGCCAATCGGGCAACGTAGGATTGACGTAGAGTACCTTGTTGGGCGCATCGGCGCGTAAACCAAGTATAGTACGCACCATATGAAAGATACTCCCCGTCGCCCAGGCTTGCGGGATGTTAGCGCCGCCGGGATAGAGTACCGGAAAATCAACGTCACCCCTGCGATGTATGCCCGCGAACACCTCCGGCGGGCGATAGGAGTCAAAGCGGTTGATAGCATCGAAGATGCCGCCCATCACCTGGTTGGCTTCCTTGACCAGCCCGTAGCGTTTGAAGCCGGCGGCAATAATGCCGTTGTCCTGCGGCCAGATCGAACCCATCTGGTAATCGTATGGGTTGTAGGCCGGATTCTTGCTCGAAAGCGTGCGAATACCCCAGCCGCTCCACATATCCTTATGTAACAACCGGTGCGCGGTGCGTTCGGCCTTGTCCTGGTCAGCAATACCGCCCCAGAGGCATTGACCGGCATTGGAGGCAATCGCTGTAATTTGTTTCTTGTCCGGGTCCAACCCGTAAGCAAAGCACCCCTCATCCTCCATCCAAAAAGCCTTGTTGAACTTGCGTTTCAAGATCTTAGCCTCGTGCAGCAAGGCTTTCGCCCGGTCTTCATCTCCCAGCACCTGGAATGCCTCGGCCATACGTATTTTGGCATCGTAGACGTAGCCTTGCAGTTCAACAAGGCCCTTGGGCTGCTTCACCTGGCTGCCATCGGCGTACACGACGGCATTACCCGCATCTTTCCAGCTCATATTGTTATAGCCGGGCGTTGAGAATGTTTTATATTCCTGGAAACCATCCCCATCCAGGTCGCCGTAGTGATCAATCCAATCCAGGCAACCCTCGATAACTTTGCGATATTCTTTGAACAGGTTCGCATCACCTGTCCAGCGATAGGTTTCAGAAAGAACGATTAAGTACAGGATGGTGGCGTCGGCTGTGCCGTAATAGGGCGTAAAAGGCACTTTATGAAAATGAGCCAGTTCGCCGAAGCGAATCTCGTGCATAATCTTGCCCGGCTGGGCATCGTGCCAGTCATCCCGTTTAGCCGCCTGGTATTGCGCCAGGCGTTTGAGCGCGCCACGCGCAAAACCCGATGAGACAGCCATATTCTGGTAGGAGACCGTCAGACTATCGCGCCCAAAGAGCGTCACGAACCATGGCACACCGGCGGCAGGCACCCATGCCTCGTCTGAAACATCCATGTCATAGATACGCAAAGCGCCCATGTCATCAATCGCCTGGCGATAGGTGCGATACAGATCATTGTTAGAAGTAGTAATGGCGGTACAACGCTCCTGCCAACGCGCCTGCCTTTTATCGAAATCGCTGGTGGGTTCCGCATCAGGCGAAGGGGTTGCGCCTGCCGATTGCGTACTCTTCTGTTCATAGCTACAGGAACCGGGAGATGGTTTCATAATATGTTGCCCATGCTCAAGGATAAGGTCTCCACACGCCTGCCATTTCTGATACTGGTCTAGCTCAATTTCAAAGAAGAGTCGTCCATTAGCATAACCAACGGGCGAACTAACGCGCGTGATCTGGTAGGTAGCAGCGCGGTGGAAATCTTCGTGATCGTAGGTCGTGCGCAGTCGTTTCGCTTTAACATCCCACTGTGTTTCCTGCCGGCCTCGTTGGACGATGTCATTTGTTTTTACCTCGAAAATGTCGGCGAAATCGGAACGCATCCCCAGTTCAAACACGAAGAATACTTTCCCACCGCTATAGTTCACAATTTCAAATTCTTCATGCAACCCCTCGCTTACTGTGCGGTTCACAGTCAAGCCAAGCGTATGTGCCGCGATTACGCCGTCCTCCGTCTTGACTGTTGGATTGGTCAGGTGAAACCGAGCGGCATAGAACGTGAGCGGGCTGGCATTGATTATTTCCCAGGGGACACGATTGATATACATCTCGTAAAAACTGATGAAGCGCGTATCAATCGCATAGACACCCTGATCGCTATCTGTATTGATGTATCCGTACTTGTCAGTTACCATAAAGGTGCGCCCCTGGCTGATGGTAATGACTGGCGGACCAACTTTAATCTCGATGAACATTGCGTTCTCCTGAATGTGAAAAACCAACTTCTCTTTAGCAACTTGAACAGACACAGCGAGCTAACCAGGTTGGGAGGTCGTATTCATGTCACCCTGTGCTCCTCTATAACGCGCCTGTATTCACTGATAAGCCGCCGTCGATGATATAGGTCGAACCCGTAATATAAGCGGCGGCATTGGAAGCGAGGTAGGCAGCGAGTTTGGCGATCTCCTCCGGCTGCGCCATACGATGTAATGGAATCTCATTGAGCAAAGCGTCCATCTTCTGCGGGTCGGCCTCCACATCCGCATCAATGGGAGTATGCACCGCTCCAGGGGCAATATTATTCACAGTAATGTTATTGGGAGCCAGTTCGATGCAGATAGTGCGCATCAGCATCCGCATACCACCTTTAGCGCAGCAATATGGCACATTCTTTGGCATAGGAATATCTTCATGCACCGACGATATGTTGATGATACGTCCCGCCGTCTTGCGCTTGACCATCTCGCGCGCGGCAGCCTGAGCGCAGAAAAACGCGCCTTTCAGGTCAATGCTCACCACGCGGTCAAACTGTTCTTCAGTCACATCCAGAAAGGGGCAGTGTATCTCCATCCCGGCATTGTTGACCATGATGTCCAGGCGGTTAAAATGTTCAACCGTCTGCTGTATTAGACCCATCGCCTGTTGATACTGCGAAACATCGGCCTGTATCACGATGCCTTTTCCCTGTTTCTGCTGGATACTCTGTAACACTTCCTGGGCTTTATCTTTGTTGTGGGCGTAGTTCACAACGACGGTCACCCCATCTTGAGCAAGCTGAAGCGCGATAGCACGACCAATACCACTATCCGCGCCCGTCACAATTGCTACTTTCGAGTCGAATTGTCCCATGATGTCTATCCTTTCTTGTTTTCAATAGCACACTAAGTATCAACCAACTACTAGCCAATCCAG
>DASTKD010000145.1:0-7984 GCA_035716135.1 Ktedonobacteraceae bacterium | reverse complement strand
TGCGTGGACAGATGAGCGAAGAACGTGGGAGTTGCCAGCGCATCTTGAAAAGCGTACAGTAAATCCTCGACGCTTTGATAACGACGGCGCGGGTCTTTCTCCAATGCGCTAAGTATCACGCGCTCAACCGGGCGCGGAATAGAGGGATTGAGAAGAGACGGTGCCGGTGGCCGCGTCTCCCGGTGATGCAGGCAAATCTTCCAATCGCTCGGTCCATCGAATGGCAACGAGCCGGTAAGCAACTGGTAAAGCAGAATGCCTACCGAGTACACTTCGCTGCGCTGATCCACGAACCCATCAAAAAGTTCGGGCGCGGTATAGTGCGGAGTTCCCATCACATGACCGTTGTGTACCGGCTTATCGCCCAGCCACGAAGCAATGCCAAAGTCGGTCAGGTACAGGTTGTAGTGCTGGTCAAACAGGATATTGGTGGGTTTGATGTCGCGGTGCAGGATACCCAGCGCGTGAATATAGGACAGGGCGCTGGTAAGCTGTTCAAGCACAATACTGGTTTCTTCCAGCGTGAGCGGCTTTTCATTCAGCATGTCCTCAAGCGTTCCGCCCTGCAAATAAGGCATGACCATGTAGTAATATCTTCCGTCCTGGGCGGCTTCGAGGCAAGGAACGATATGCTCATGGTCCAGAGCCTGTATGATCTCTTTTTCGCGGTACAACAATTTGAGATCTGCCGTGTAGGTGTCAACCACTTTGATCGCCACATATACGCCCGTAGAAATATGGCATCCCAGGGAGACCGAGGCCATGCCTCCCTGCTGTAAGTGCTTGACCAACCGGTAGGGACCGATATGGGTTTCCGCTTGAAACGCTGGCGCTGTATGTTTACGAACAGCCTGCATGTGTGTCTACCTCAGTGCTTTCCTTCAAATTTCCGACTTTGCCGGTTCTCTCCACGTCAACCTGTGACGTGTAAAGGGCAACTGCATGAGATAGACACGCGGGAATATTGCTACTGGTCTCACAAAAAACCGCTAAAAGTGCCAGAATTTCCTTCTCTCAGCGAGGTTTAATCCGATTCTTCACAGGCACTAAGCAACCCGTAAGCAAGATTAATGTAAGCTTAGTGAACACAGCAGAGAAGAAGATTCGCTTTTTGGCTCATCCTCCTCTGCTCCAATGGCTGTTTTCTCGCGCCTGTAATTGCGTTAATATTGCTTTAATGAGTAATTTCCTGTGCTATGAAAAGGTGCCATAGATGCAAAAAAATGGGCGTGTGAAGGCCGTCTTATTCGACATGGATGATACCCTGTTTGACCACCGCCATAGCAGCCGTAGCGGGCTTATGGCGATTCAACAACGCTACTCCTGCTTTGAACAGATAAGCATTGATGAGCTTGAGCGGGCGCATATCGCGCTGCTTGAAGAGGTGCATGTCCAGGTGTTAAGCGGCACAATAAGCCTTGAGCAGGCCAGAGCCGTGCGTATGGAACGCCTCTTCGCGCAATTTGGCGGTCAGAGTTCGCGTTCAAGAAATGAAGAGGCAGCCCGGATGTACCGGGAAGCCTACCTAGCTGCCCGGCAAATCGTGCCAGGAACTATCGCGTTGCTCAAAGCGTTGCGCCCGTATGTGAAAATCGGCATCGTCTCCAACAATTTGCTGGCGGAACAACAGGAGAAGCTGAGGTATTTAGAACTGGAAGCGCATATCGATGCCCTGATCGTTTCCGAAGAGGTCGGCATCACCAAACCCGCCGCCAGAATATTTCAGGTCGCGCTTGAGCGCCTGCGATGCAGCGCGGAGGAAGCTATCATGATCGGCGATGCCTGGCAAAACGACGTTATCGGCGCGCGCGAGGCCGGTATCAGAGCCATCTGGCTGAACCGTTACGGTATACCCTGTCCCGATCCCTCGCTTGCTAAAGAAATCAGTGCTTTTGAGCCAATTGAAGCAGTGTTCGCTTTGCTATCACTTTCCTTATAACCGGGCGTCTCATCTTAATCGTAAAAACAATTTCCTACGCTCATATCCATGCCGAGGCAGCCACACCAACTTCAGCCTCTCACCCTCAGCCAATTTTGATAATGAATTACTCTAGCGCAAAGATCAGTATCAAAAGCGTTTTTGAAACGTATATTCTATTTTTAATTCAAGGAATGAGCAACGTCTATTTTAGTATCAAGAGAAACGAGTGGGTATTTGATACCTGAAAGACAGGGTGAATCACTATGATTGATCATATAGGTCAACAGCTCGGTCACTATCGCATCATCCGAAAATTGGGGTCAGGTGGCTTCGCCGATGTATACCAGGTCGAACATATCTACTTAAATACGCCTGCGGCAGTAAAGCTGCTGAACGCTAATCTGGCAAGTTGGGATATACAGAACTTTCACAATGAGGCCAAGACCATCGCCCGTCTGGTCCATCCCCATATTGTACGTATCCTGGACTTTGGCATAGAAGCAAGCGTTCCCTATCTGGTGATGGAATACGCGCCTAATGGAACCATGCGCCAGCGCTATCCAAAAGGAACGATGGTCCCTCTTCCTCTCGTGATGATGTACGTAAAACAAATTGCCAGCGCTCTACAGTACGCCCATACGCAACGGCTTATTCACAGGGATGTAAAGCCGGAAAACTTATTGTTAGGGCGTGATAATGGGTTGCTACTGGGTGACTTTGGCGCTGCGCTCCTTACGCATACGTCTTCCATGTTAAGCACTCAGAATGTTATTGGCACCATCTCATACATGGCACCGGAGCAACTTGAGGGCAAGCCCATGCCCGCAAGCGATCAATACGCTCTGGGTATTGTTGCATATGAATGGCTCTGTGGACATTGCCCTTTTCAGGGGACGCTGGCCGAGGTGCATAATCTTCAACTCTACGGGTCTCCACCCTCACTGCGCGCAAAAATCCCAACGCTTTCACCCGCCGTTGAATACGTTATTATGAAAGCCCTCGCTAAGCGGCACGAGCAGCGCTTTGCATCCGTACAGGCCTTTGCCGAAGCCCTGGAGCAGGCCAGTGTGCGCCCGCAGGCTTCCCCTGGCCCTCTGTATCTTGCAGCGTCCGGGGGTACTCAAGGTTATGCGCCAGCACTGGCGACCGAAGCTATCCTTGCCCCATCGCCACTGCCGCCAACGATAGCCGTTCCCCCACCGGTACAACCGCTCTTTGAAACGATCATGAGGGAAGCACCCCGGCCAACACAAAAACATCTTTCCCGGCGCGTGTTTGTTGGCTCGCTCATAGGCTTGACTGTAATTGGGGGCAGCGGCGTCCTGGCGCTAGTGCTGGCGCAGCAGGGAGAAAAGCCAGCGAGCGCAGGAACACCTGCCCCTGTAGCCACTCCCATACCTATCAAAAAAGCGCTTTATACATATACGGGTCATCAAGATGAGGTGTTTACTGCCGCGTGGTCCTCCGATGATACATACATCGCTTCCGCCGGGGGCAATATCGATACGAGACAGGGTGACATCGGGGTGCATGTCTGGGCGGCACAGACGGGCCAGGATGTCTATGTGTATCCAGGCCATGCTAAACTGGTCAGGATGGTGGCGTGGTCGCCTCGTGGGGCGCGTATTGCCTCCGCGAGCGAGGACTCGACTGTGCAGGTCTGGGATGCCAGCAGCGGGAACAATCCTCTCATCTATAAGGGTCATACCGGCCAGGTGCTGGCAGTAGCCTGGTCGCCTGACGGGACACAAATCGCCTCCGCAGGTATGGACCAGATAGTGCAGGTCTGGGATGCCGGCAGCGGTCAACTCAAATTCTCTTACAAGGGACATACGAAAGCCGTTACCTCTATTGCATGGTCCTTAAATGGCAAATTCATCGCCTCCGCAAGCAAAGATGGGGCTGTCTATGTCTGGGATGCCGCTTCGGGTACAACTCTGGCATCATTCCCTCATAAAGCCTGGGTCGGAGGCTTAGCGTGGTCAGCCGATAGCACGTCTATTGTCACGGGTGATTACAATCCTGATGACAGCGTCAGGATATGGAATATCAGCACAGGAACAGGAAAATCGATCTTCTCCGATGCCTCTGCTAACCCTGTAGACGCGGTAGCCTGGTCGCCTGATGGCAAATTCATTGCCGCCGGGTATGATAAGAAGCAAGTGAAAATATGGCGGCTGGCTCCTACAGAGCAGGTATTGACCTACACAGGTCATTCAGGAGCTATCCTCAGCGTACAGTGGAATCACAAAGGGAACTATCTCGCCTCTGGCAGTTTTGACAGGACAGTGCAGATATGGACGCTATCCTGAAAGCAATATGGAGCGAGGGAGATTGTTGACGAACGATTTGCTTTTAATTACCATTGACATAATGCTGGAAAACGAGGTTATGGGCAACCTCCAACGCGGTAGCAATGGAGCCGAGCAGAACGCTATCGTCCCCCAGCTTTGAGGCAACGATGCGCGGCCTCAATGGGGTAAGTTGCTGTAGCCTGCGCTCTAATGGCGGGAGCAATAATTCACCACGCTGGCCGATACCTCCGCCCAGCACAATCAATTGCGGGTCTAAAACTGCCGTGATGACCGCGATTGCCTGCGCCAGGCGATAGCCCTCCTGTTCGACGATAGCAAGCGCCTTGCTATCGCCCTGCTGTGCCGCATCGAAAATCTGCCTGGCGGATAGAGAGGCGGGCAGGCCCAGTTCCCGCGCCTGGCGAACGATAGCATCCGCAGCAGTCGCCTCCTCAAACATGCCTAAATAGCTCTCGCTGATTTTCCCGGCCTCATCTGTGATTTCGTTCACACCGAACGGTAAGAAGCCGATCTCGCCCGCCGCGCCGCGCGCGCCCCGGTAGAGCGAGCCGTTGATGACAATACCCATACCTACGCCTGTCCCTATGGTGATATACGCGAAGGTACCGGCGCTGGAACCCCAGCCGAATGAACGCTCGCCCAGCGCGGCCAGGTTCGCGTCATTTTCTACGGAAAGACTCAGGCCAAAAGCGGACTGCAACTCCGTCACCAGGCCATGTCGCCCCCACTCGGGCAGATTCGAGGAAAAAAGCACGCGCTCGCTCTGCTCATCGAAGACGCCAGGCGTACCGATGACGGCGTGTACGACCTGTGACCAGGCCAGGCCAGCCTGCGCGACAACATCACGAGCCAGGTGACTGATCAATGCTACAAGCGCGGATGCGCTCTGGGCATCATTTGCCCTGTCATTGCGCGCGATTATGTTTCCGGCCAGGTTCGCTACGGCAGCGCGTACCCAGCCACGCCCGACATCAACGCCAATGACGTACCCGGCGTCGGGATTCGGCTCATACAGGATAGCTATGCGCCCCCCCTTGCTCGACATCGACTGCCCGACGGCCCGCACAAGACCGGCATCCTCAAGACTGGCAAGCGCCTGCGAGACGGTTGGCTTGGAAAGCCGCGTCGCGCGCGCAAGCTGGGCGCGCGAGGTTGGTTTATGAGTGCGCAAGTACTCCAATAGAGCGCGTTCGTTGATCGCGCGCAATAACGATGGAATGCCCGGCTGATACTCGTAGCGCGGATGGCTGTCAGTCGTTGACATGCAGTGACTCCTTTGCGATATCTCTGGTTCGGCTTTATTGTAAACTATCTTAACTATATTGTAAAAGCAGAATTTGAAAGGCGTCCCGGCTGTCATCCTGCGCTTCCCTCTGTCATCCTGAGCGAAGCGAAGGATCTGATTCGCCGCACGCAGAGATCCTTCGCTTCGCTCAGGATGACAGCCATGACGGGGAAAAGAGCAGGGAAAACCATTGACAAAGCGAAGTTAGGAAACTATACTAACTACAAGCATAGAGTTCGATGCGACCATATTCATTCTTTTGGCTTCTTCAAAACAGGGACAAAACAAGGAGGTGGCCCATGAGTTCTTCAAGCGTAAACAGAGAGACCGATGAGGGTTCCACAGGAACAGCTCCCGTTGGGGCAGAGGAACAACCGAACAAGGGCTTTGTACGCAGTATTAAGCTGCCGACGGCGATAGCCATCAACATGACCCAGATGTGCGGCATCGGTCCATTCATCACTATTCCTTTGATGGTCGCGGCCTTTGGTGGCCCGCAGGCCATCCTCGGCTGGATTGCCGGCGCGATCCTGGCGCTGGCCGATGGCCTGATCTGGGCCGAGCTTGGCGCGGCGATGCCCGGAGCCGGTGGCACCTACATCTATCTGCGCGAGGCTTTCCAGTATCGAACAGGTCGCTTAATGCCGTTCATCTTTACATGGACGGCGGTTCTCTTCATTCCCCTTATCATGTCTACCGGTATCAATGGATTGGTCTTGTATCTCGGCTATCTCTGGCCTAACATGGCGCAGTGGCAAATCGATGTCGTCTCGTTCGCGCTGGTTGGCCTCGTACTCTTCGCGCTCTACCGCCGCATCGAGTCGATTGGTAGAATCACCAACATCCTGTTTGTGATTATGCTGATCTCCATCGGCACCGTGATTGTTGCGTCGTTCACCCATTTTCATCCGGCCCTGGCTTTCACCTACCCGTCCAACGCTTTCACCCTGGACGGCCATTTCTTTGCCGGGCTGGGCGCTGGCTTAATCATCGGCATTTATGATTACCTGGGCTACAATACGACGGCGTACATGGGCGCTGAGATACGCAAACCTGGCCGCGTCATTCCCTGGTCTATCATCGTTTCAATCGGTGGCATGATGCTCCTCTACCTGGCTCTCAACATCGGGGTCATGGGCGTTGTTCCCTGGCAAACAGTGGCGAAGTCAACCTCCATTGCTTCTCTGGCTCTCGAGACGGCCTGGGGGAGAGGTGTTTCAAGCGTGGTGACGGTACTCATTCTCATCACGGCCTTTGGCTCGGTCTTTACCGGACTGCTTGGCGGCTCGCGCGTCCCCTATAACGCGGCTCGTGATGGCGTCTTTCTACGGCAGTTTGGCAAGTTACACCCACGCTATCACTTCCCACACATCGCGTTAATCGTGATGTGTGTGATTACCGCCGTTGCTTCCATCCTTCCCCTCGGCACAATCATTGCCATGCTCACCGCTGTGATTGTGATTGTACAGGCTCTGGGACAGGTAGCGGCACAGGTCGTCTTACGCCGCCGTCAGCCCACTCTGCATCGTCCCTATCGCATGTGGCTCTATCCACTCTTCACCATCATCGCGCTGATAGGCTGGGTCTACGTCTTTGTAGCATCAGGTCTGAGTGTATCTCAGAGCGGAACCCAGTTCATCCTGCCAATCTGGACCAATCCCATGATGCTCGCCATCGCATGGACGATACTCGGCATCATCGCCTTCCTCCTCTGGGCGCGTTTCGTTGAACATACCTGGCCCTTTGGTCCAAAGGAAATCAAGGAGGAATACGTGGAAAATCCTGCCGAGGCAGAAGTGTCGGCCTGACCGCGACAAAGACCGGGGGATGAAACAGTGATGCATGACGATTCGCACGATACACATGTCCACGACTTTGTGGCTGCCATTGATTTCGGTGGCACGAAGATCGCCATAGCAACCGCCGATGCCACGGGCAGCATTCTGATGCAAACGCGGCTCGACACGAATGCTGCTCAGGGGGCGCAACAAGTCCTTGAGAGAACGGTTGTCGCGGCACATTCGCTGATTGAACAAACCGCGTCAGAAGTGAAAGGGCAATGCGTGGCGGTCGGCGTGGTGACTCCCGGCGTCGTTCACGACGATGGCATCTTGCTCTCGCCCAATATTCCGGGCTGGGAACAGGTGTCGTTGCGTGAAACGATACACACGAGTCTGCGCATTCCAACGGTGGTAGGAAACGATGTGAAGGCTGCGGCTATGGCTGAGGCGCGCTGGGGAGCGCTCAAGGGAGCGGACCCGGCGGTCTACCTCAGTCTTGGCACCGGCATTGCCTCGGCCATCGTGATAGGCGGGCGAGTCGTCAGCGGAGCGCATGGGGCCTCCGGTGAAATTGGCTATAATTTGCGCAGCGTTCTGGATACTTCCGGCGCTGCGCAGGGACGAGCGCCACTGGAGGAGGCTGTCGGTGGGCGTTTCATAGGGGAACGAGCCAGCCTCCTTT
>DASTKD010000144.1:0-4822 GCA_035716135.1 Ktedonobacteraceae bacterium | reverse complement strand
CGTGAACTGGACGAGGACAAGCACAAGGCCCCCGCATCCGCCCGGCCCCGCCCCTTGTCCCTACAGGACGGAGGCGAGCGATTTCCTCATTGCCCCATCCGGTCGTCAAGAATTATGATAGGCGTGCCTGCGTAGCCAGTGCAAATTATCAGGGAGACTACAAATGTCCGATGTCAATGGAAATGATCACCATCATCGCGCAAACCGTTCGTTGCTGGAAACGCTCTTTGGGCGGGACAGACCCGTGATTGCCATGATGCACCTGCCGCCTCTGCCCGGTCGCCCTTTTTATGACGGCAACGGTGGCATGGCGGCGATGGTGGACGCGCTGCGCCGCGACCTGGATATTTTGCAGGATGGCGGAGTAGATGGCCTGCTTTTCTGTAACGAGGGAGACCGCCCGTACTCGTTCCACATTGACCGCGCGCCGGTGGCGGCGATGGCGGCGGTGATCGGCGAACTGCGCCCGTATATTCGCCTGCCCTATGGTGTTGATCTGCTGTGGGACCCTATGGCGGCGCTGGCTGTGGCGCAGGCCGTGCGCGCCTGCTTCGTGCGCGAGGTCTTCACAGGCGTCTATGATAGCGATATGGGCTTATGGCAACCGGACGCCGCCGCGACGTTTGATTATCGCCGTCACATTGGCGCGGATAATGTGCGCCTGTTCTTCAATATCGAGCCTGAGTTCGCGCGTCCCGTCGCGCCGCGTCCTATTGGCTCGCTGGCGCACAGCGTCGTCGTCTCCTCGCTGGCCGATGCGATCCTGATTTCGGGCGCGATGGCGGGCGCGGAAGCCAATCTCGATCATATACGCGAAGCAAAAGATGCTGTACCCGGTACGCCGGTGCTTGCCAATACCGGCGTCAAGGTGGAGACAGTGCGCGCCACGCTGGCCGTAGCTGATGGCGTGATTGTTGGCACCGGACTGAAACACGATGGCTATACCTGGAATCCCGTCGATGCCGAGCGCGTGCGTCGTTTTATGGATGAGGTACACGCCGCGCGCGCCTTAGTGGAGCAGCGTTTATGACCGCTCGCTATGTACTCGGTATCGATGTCGGTACGACCGCCCTGAAAGCCATCGCTCTGGAGCGAGAACAGGGCCTTGTGGCGCAGGCCGAATTGCCCCACGAGCTGTTCTCGCTGCATTCTGGTTGGGCAGAAGAAGACCCCGAACGCTGGTGGACGACCACGCTTGAGGCCATACGCCAGTTGCTCAAAGTCGTTCCGGCTGAAGCCATCGAGGCCATCGGCGTCTCCGGCATGGTGCCTGCTATGGTTATACTGAATGCCTCTGGTAAGCCCTTGCGTAAAAGCATCCAGCAAAACGACGCGCGCGCCATCACCGAGATCGAAGAGTTACGCGCGGCGGTTGACCTGGACGAGTTTTTCAGCATTACGGGCTGCGTACCCAACCAGCAGAGTATTGCTACCAAATGGCGCTGGCTCCAACGTCATGAGCCGCACGTTATAGAACACGCCGCGCATCTCTGTGGCTCCTACGACTTCATCGTCTATCGATTGACAGGCAATTATTCGCTCGAAGAGAACTGGGCGGCGGAAAGCGGCCTGTACGATGTGACGCGGCATCGCTGGCACCTGCCCTACCTGGAACATGCCGGCATCGATCCTGCTCTCTTGCCGCCAGTACATCAACCCGTCGAAATCGCAGGCGGAGTGAGTCAGCATGTGGCAGAATTAACGGGCTTAGTGGCCGGTACGCCAGTAGTAGCGGGGAGCGCCGATCATGTGGCGGCTGCGCTGGCCTCCGGTCTAACGCGCATCGGCGATATTTTGCTGAAATTCGGCGGCGCGGGCGATATTCTCTATTGTGATACTCGTCCCGACCCCGACCCGCACTTTTTCTTTGACTATCACGATATTCCTGGCCTGACGCTTATCAATGGCTGCATGGCCTCAAGCGGCTCTCTGGTCAAGTGGTTTTCAAACCAACTGGCGGATGGCATGTCTCCGCAGGCGCTGGACGCCGAAGCGCAGAACATAGAGCCGGGAGCAGGCGGTGTTATCGTGCTGCCTTACTTTCTGGGGGAGAAGACGCCCATTTTCGATCCTGCGGCAAGAGGCGTTTTCGCGGGTGTCATGCTGCACCATACGCGCGCCCATCTCTATCGCGCCATCCTGGAAGCCGTTTGTTACGGTTTCGCGCATCACCTGGCTCTCTTGCGTGAGGCCGGTCGTCCAGTGCGCCGCGTCGTAGCAGCAGATGGTGGCAGCCGTAGCGCCCTGTGGATGCAGATAGCCGCCGATGTGCTGAACCTCCCCGTGCAGGTCGTAGCAGGCGAAGCCGCCTCTGCCCTGGGGACTGCCTATGTCGCCGCAATGGGCGTGGGCATGTTTGCCGACTGGAGCGACATTGCGCGTTTCATCTCGCAAGGCCAGGTCTATCAACCGCAAAGCGCTACAGTCCCGCGCTATCGCAAGGGCTTTGAGTTGTACCACGAACTCTACCAGCGTTTGCAATCGTATTTACCGGAATTGGGGCGACTTGAATCGTGACGAACTTTGACAACTGAATTGGGGAATGACTCGAAACGCCCGTCTGCGTCCTGATGAATATTACCAACCGATTGGGAATGCGTCCGCCCCCGTCCTGTAGGGACAAGGGGTGGATGTAGGGATGGGTGGGGGCCTTGTGCTTGTCCTCCTCGCCGCACGATTCTGTTGGGATTTTATGATGTTCCAACGGATTACGTCACCCGCACGAGGACAAGCACAAGGCCCCCACATCCACCCATCCCCGCCCCTTGTCCCTACAGAACGAAGCCACATACATTCCCCCATTCGGTCGGTAAAAATCATCAGGATGGGGCAAATGTTCCGTACAATTATCGGAATTTGGTTATCAAAAGCTTATAAGGAGGCACACACATGTTATTATCAGGCTTACGCGGATTTATAACGGGCGCTGGCACCGGCATAGGACGCGCCATCGCCCTCGAAATGGTGCGCGAAGGGGTCGATCTTGCCATTACCGACATTGATATTATGTCGGCGCAAAAGGTAGCTGGCGAGGCTCAGGCGCTGCGGTCGGATGCGCGGGTATGGGCCGGGCAACTGGACGTGCGCGATGCTGCCAGCGTGACGGCGCGAGTCGAGGAGGCGGCGAATCACCTGGGCGGTCTTGAACTGGCGGTCAACAATGCTGGCGTCTCTTCGATGAAGCGTGTGGTAGACCTGGACGAGGCTGATTGGGACTTCAACATGGATATTAACGCGAAGGGTATATTTCTTTGCTGTCAGGCCGAGGTACGCTACTTTTTGCGTCAGGGACGCTCGCAAAGAATGCGCAGTATCGTCAATACCGCATCGATGGCGGGCAAGAAGGCCGCGCCATTGCTGGCCCATTATTCGGCGTCCAAGTTTGCTGTGATCGGTTTTACGCAGGCGCTGGCCCTCGAAACGGCGGTTGATGGCATTCGCGTCAATGCCGTCTGCCCCGGCTATGTGCGCACCTCGATGCAGGAACGCGAAGTCATCTGGGAAGCCAACCTGCGCAGCATTACCCCTGAAGAGGTGCGCCAGGACTACCTGCACGCCATCCCCCTGGGGCGGTTGGAAGAACCAGAGGACGTGGCGCGCGTCGTCGTCTTCCTGCTCAGCGACCGCGCCGCCTACATGACCGGCCAGGCCATCAACGTTACCGGCGGCTCGATCATGTTTTGATTGTTCCATACTGCAGGGGCGGGGACGCTTGCGTCGCCTCGTCCTGGGGAAGAGAACAAGGATCGGATTCAGGAGCATTACAATTGAAACATCGCACCACCATATTTTTCGCCACCGATATACACGGCTCCGAACGCTGTTTTATCAAGTTCATCAATGCCGCCAAATTTTTTCAGGCCAATGTCTTGATTCTTGGCGGCGACATTACCGGCAAAGCGCTGGTGCCGCTTGTGCGCAAGACGGGCATTGACAGGTATACGGCGCAGTTTCTGGGACAGGATGCCACGCTCGAAACGGAAGAGGAGATCGCCGCCTTTGAGCGCCAGGTACGCCAGGGTGGTGCCTATCCCTTTCGCACTACGCGCGAAGAGTTGATCGCTATGGAGACAGATCGCGCTCTGGTGGACAAGCTTTTCACGCGCCTGATGGTCGAAAGCGTGCGGCGCTGGTGCGGAATCGCGGAAGAACGCCTGCGCGGGAGTGGCGTGCGCTGCTATATCGATGCGGGCAACGATGATGAACCGGAGATCGTTGAAGCGCTCAAGCAGGCCACATATGTCGAGATGCCCGAAGGCCGCGTGGTGATGATCGATGATGAACACGAAATGCTCAGTTCAGGTTTCGCCAACACCACGCCCTGGCATGCGCCACGCGATATTCCAGAGGAAGAACTGGCTGCCTTCATCGATACGATGGCGAGCCAGTTGCAAGCGCCGGAACGCGCCATTTTCAATATCCATGTGCCGCCCTATGCCTCCGGCCTGGATATTGCTCCGCTTTTGACGGATGATATGAAACCGGTTGTGGTGGCGGGCGAAATCGCCACCGGGCCGGTAGGCAGCAAGGCGGTGCGTGTCGCCATCGAACGCTACCAGCCCCTGGTTTCGCTGCACGGGCATATCCACGAATCGCGCGCCGTCAATAAGATTGGCCGCACCACCAGCATCAATCCCGGCAGCGAATATGGCGATGGCAACCTGCATGGCGCGCTGGTCAACCTGAAAGGCAACAAACTGCTAAGCTATCAACTCGTGAATGGATAACTCGTGCAGGATAATGAAGGTCTCTCTGGCCTGTCATTCTGCGCTCTCCTGCTGTCATCCTGCGCTCTCCTGCTGTCATCCTGAGCGCAGCGAAG
>DASTKD010000143.1:0-7198 GCA_035716135.1 Ktedonobacteraceae bacterium | reverse complement strand
CCGCTCTCACTAATCGTATCTCATCATACGAATATTCATCGCCCAGAAATTCTTTAATGGGCTTCAACAGCTCGCCGCCTACTTCTTTTAGAGCTTCAGTAATCACGTCGTAGCGTTCGGGGCGTATCAGGCGCTCCATTTCGAGTAGTATGCCTGATTCGAGTAGTTCGGTTAGATGTGTGAGAATGGTACCCCGGCTCATGTTGCGCCTCTGCGCGATTTCGGCCATGCTCAGACCCTGCTGGAACATTGCCAGTGTCAACTGGTGCGTGACCGAGTTGGCAGGTGACGAGGGCGTACTCTCCTTTGGAGGTTTCTCTGCTGCTTTCGTCTTTGGAGGCTTGACCCTTGCCAGTTCCATCTCCAGCCCGTGTTCTTCGCAGTAGGCGCAAATCTCACTCGTGAAAGTATAATAGAATGCCTCCAGCTTGCGAGCGCCAACGCCGGAAATATTCTCGAACTGGCTTTTTGTCTGGGGACGTTGTTGGGCCATCTCCCACAGGCTGCTATCAGGAAAGACGACGTAAGGCGGCACACCCTGTTCGTCGGCGATCTGCTTGCGCAGTTTGCGTAAATGCTGGAATAGTTCCTCTGTTCCAGGCGCATCTGGCATGGCTGGTTCGTCACTGTCCCCGGAGGAAGACATGCGCCGCCCCGCTTTCTCGAAGCGCGGCTGCGCGGGTTTCACCGGCGCGGCAACCTCTACCGTGCGTTGCTTGCGGATGATTTCCCAGGAGAGCGCGTTCAGGCGTGGTATCGTATAGCCATCGGTGGTTTCGTCGAGCAGGCCCTGGTGAATGAGCGAGCGGCCAATGCGCAGCCATTCACCGGCGCTCAATTCCCGGCCATAGCCATAGATAGGAAGCTGGTCATGCCCGCTGGCGCGTATCTTCTGCGTCTGCGCGCCGCGCAGCACATCAATAACATGTTTCATGCCAAAACGTTGCTGCGTCTTGGCAATGCAGAATAGCAGCCTGATGGCATCCTTCGTGCGATCTTCCAGCACGGTCGGGCGCGCGCAGGTGTCGCAATTCCCGCATTGCTCCTCCAGCGTCTCGCCAAAATACGCCAGCAAGGCTTTGCGGCGACACACGCTGCTTTCACAATACGCCACTACCTGCTGCAATTGCTGACGGGCGATGCGCTGCTCCTGCTCGTCCGGCTTCTGGGCGATGATGTACTCGACTTTCATGAGGTCGCCGCGACTGAAGAAGATGACGCAGCGCGCGGGCAGGCCATCGCGTCCGGCACGCCCCGATTCCTGGTAATAGCCCTCCAGATTGCGCGGCAGATCGTAGTGAATGACCGCGCGCACGTCCGGTTTGCCGATGCCCATGCCAAAGGCAATCGTCGCCACCAACACCGGCACGTCATCGCGGATGAAGCGATTCTGGTGTTCGGTGCGCTGCTCCGCGCTTAAACCGGCGTGGTAGGGTAGGGACTCGATGCCGCTCTGGTTCAGCGCCGTGCTGAGTTCTTCCACGCTTTTACGGCTCTGGCAATACACGATCACCGACTCTCCGGCCAGTTCGCGCAGCAGCAATACCAGTTCGCCAAAAGCGCCCCGCTTGTCACGTACTTCATAGGACAGGTTGGGGCGATTGAAGCTGGCAATATGCACAAGCGGGTCGCGCAGCCCCAGTTGCGATAAAATATCTTGGCGCACCCGCGCGGTGGCTGTCGCCGTCAGCGCCATCATTGGCACATGTGGAAAACGTGTGCGTAGTATGCCGATCTGTCGATACTCAGGGCGAAAATCATGCCCCCATTCGCTGACACAATGCGCCTCGTCCACTGCCACCAGCGATATACCCACGTTCTGCTCAACCTGGTCGAGCAGCGCCAGGAAGTTTCCCGTCACCAGCCGCTCCGGGGCGACGTAGAGCAACTGCACCTGCCCGTTGAGGACTGACCGCTCGCGTTCCCTTTGTTCGGCAAGATTGAGCGAACTGTTGATAAAGGTGGCCGCGATGCCGTTGGCGCGCAGGCGATCAACCTGGTCGTGCATCAGCGCGATCAACGGCGAAATCACAATCGTCAATCCAGGCAACAGCAAAGCCGGCAACTGGTATGTCAGGGATTTGCCGCCGCCCGTCGGCATCAGCACAAAGGCGTCCTGCCCCGCTACGATAGTCTCGATGATCTGGCGCTGACCCGCGCGAAACGCATCATGCCCGAAGTTTGTTTTAAGCGCCTGCTCGATGGAGTCCAATTACGCTGCTTCCCTTCTATCTCTGGTACCCTGATGTTATACCATATCCACGCTTGCAGGTGAAGATGGTAACTGTGCGCCACCATGGGCCGCCCCGCGCCATCGCCCCACACCACCCACCGGATGCCCACAAGGGGCATCCCTACATTCCCGGATGTCCCCGTAACCCTTCCCGCCCGGCGCGCCAGCCGGGGGGATGGGCCACCACGTTATGTAGGGATGCCCCTCGTGGGCATCCGGGGGCGGTGTGGGGCGTCCCTTTTTACACGCCTAATGCGGAGTAGCAGTGCCTGTTGGGGTGGGCGTAGTCGTTGGCGTAGTCGTTGGTGTCGTCGTCGGCGTGGTCGTTGGCGTAATTGTCGGCGTCGGGTCAGGCGTGGTTGTTGGCGTCGGATCGGGCGTCTTCGTCGGCGTCGGGTTGGGCGTGGTTGTTGATGTTGGTGTTACGGCGGGAGAGCCGGCTGTATAGTTTTTCACATACAGGGTAACGTTGGCTCCAACGGCAATGGGGGAGCCGGAGGTCGGGTCTATCCTCACAACCGTATTTGACGGAAGTGTGTTATCCTGCCCATCGGCGACAATTTTGGCGTTGAGTCCCTGCGTGAGTAGCATTTGCTGCGCGGCCTCAAGAGAGCTATTGGTAGGGATATTGGGTACCGTTGTCATTTTTGGCCCCATCGTCACTTCAACAGGCTTCCCTTTGGTATAGGTTGTGCCAGCCAGGGGAGATTGACGTGTGACTACGCCATCTTGAGACGTGGCTCCATTGGCAAGTGTCAGGGTGAAACCGGCTGCTTGCGCCTTGCTCTGCGCTGTTGCATAATCGAAACCCAGCAAGTCAGGCACAATAGCGGTGTTTATTGCAGGCGTTGGCGTAGTGCCGCCATTGTTTATGAATGGCAGTTTGATAAAACCTAACTCGGCTGCCAGAAAAATGCTGAAGCCTAATAATAGCAGGGCCGCTAACAGGATGAGTATGGTCACGATGGTCGTAACTCGCGCTCCCTTTTTGCCACTCTGGTCTCCACCACGTTGGAACGGGCGTGTATTGCCCGAATCTGGTGGAGGCGAGGGCGGTGCGTACATATTTTGATCAAGGTAAAGAGGTTGTTGCGGCTGCGCGGGTGGGTACATTCCCATGCCACTGCCATTCATGACATCGGGAGACATGCTATTGGGCAACATATTATTGGGCGACGAAACAGGCACGCGCGGCGGTATAGGGCCACGCCCGCTCGCGTTGGGACGCGCAGGTATCTGGTTGACGGGCGGGGTGGTTGGAGGCACGGGCATCGATCCCGGTGTAAAGGGGATCGTTTCACTGGTGTCCGCGTCGCCGAGCATTTCCAGGGCGCGCGCCAGTTGCGAGCCATCGCGGAAGCGCATCTCCGGCACCTTTTCGAGGCAGCGCAGGATGATTTCTTCGAGGGCAGGCGGAATGTTGGGATTGTACCGGGTGGGTGGCACCGGCGGGTCCTGGATATGCTGCATGGCAACGGCTACCGGCGAATCGCCATCAAAGGGCGTGCGCCCCGTCAGCATCTCGTACATCACGATGCCCAGCGCGTAGACATCGGCGGCCGGGCTGACAATCTCACCCTGCGCCTGTTCGGGCGCATAGTATTGTACCGTACCGAGCGTCATGCCGGTGGTGGTCAGGCGTTCGGCATTGATGTCTTTATAGACACTGGCGATGCCAAAATCGGTCAATTTGATCGAGCCGTCGCGTCCCACCAGCACGTTCTGGGGTTTGACATCGCGGTGGACGATGCCCCGGCGGTGCGCCGCGCCCAGGCCCAGCGCCACGTCGTGCGCGATGATGATGGCGCGTTCATTATCGAGGATCTTACGCGAGCGCAGGTAGTGGCGCAGATCGGTGCCATCTATCAGTTCCATCACAATGAAATAATTGCCGTCGGTCTGCCCGTAATCGTAGACCTGCACGATGTTTGGATGTTGCAGGGCTGACGCGGCTTTCGCCTCGCGTTGAAAGCGCGTCACGAATTTGGGGTCGGTGCTATAGATGTCGCGCAACACTTTGATGGCAACCACACGCTCCATACGTTTATCGTACCCGCGATAAATGGTTGCCATGCCGCCACGCCCTATAGGCTCCTGTAACTGGTAACGGTCTCCCATAACTTCAATCTGCATGGCTCTCCCGATGTGTGAAAGGAGCTGACCCATTCACAAAAACGCACTGGTATCTATTTATCTCACCAATGCTCATCTACAGCTAACCCGCATCTCTGGTGAGATACAATGACTATTACCCGCGCACACTATTGTAACGCATTCTGCTACTTAATGGAACACTTTGTGCCACAAATATACCAGCAATTCGCTGTCTTTATGGCTTTTTCATTGTTGCCATGCCGCTGGCCCCGGCACGCGCTCGTCTCCAGTGCGGCGTGTGAGGCGGCGCTCGTCCATGTGTTCGAGAAGGGGCAAGATATACTTGCGCGTGGTTCCCAACACATCGCGCGCCTCGGCTGCCGTCATCTTGCTATGTTCGCGCAGGTGGGCAAGCAATCTTGCCACCGCTTCATCATAGCTTTCGCGCAAGAACAACACCGCGCCCGCCGCGCTGCCCACCCTTACCAGTGTACCCTGTTCGATCAATGCCCCCAGAACCTCGTTTCCCACCAGCGCCTCTGCCTCGCCGCGTCCGGGGGGAGTAAAGGGCTGGTCGCGGAACTGGCGCAATAGCTGTTCTACCTGCTGCTGTTGCGTGACGGTGAAGCCCGGTGAGAAATCCGGGAGCCGCAGAGCGCTGCCTGCCGCGCCCGTCGCGCTGACCGCCTCCGCTACCAGGCCCTCCTCCTGTAACGCTGCCAGCGCTTCGTTTGCCATTTTTGGCGGCAATCCTAGACGCGCGCGCCATTCCTCTTTTGAGAGGCCGCTGCGTAATGGATAGTGTTGATGCTGCTCGCGCAGCAAGCGTATAGTTTCTTCGCACAGCGTTTCCCACACCGCCTGCGCGAACCAGAATACGCCGGTGCGCCGCGCCCGACCTTCATGTAACAACGTCTCCAACGCCCGCTGCGTCACATCCAACTCCAGACCACTCTGTCTCACAATCTCCGCCAGTTCATATCCCAAAGTCCTCGTATAGGGTACGAGCTGGTGGCTCTGTCCCCGCCCTGGTTTCCCCGCATCGCGCGATCCCGGTTTGCCTGCTATGTTTGCGCCTGTCTTCGTCGTCTCGCGTCGCCTGTCCAGAGCCGCCAGCGCCAGCTCTTCCGGCGTGCCGCGCTCCAGCGTTTCCAGCTTGCTCAATACCGTCGCCTGGAAACGGCGATGGTAGCGCGGGTGTATGTCGATGACCTCGCCGCCGCCGACCGTCATCGACGGCGAAGGGATACGCAGGATGAAGCGATCGCGTCGCGCCATGACCGCCGAGCGGCTCAAACGCAATTGCGCCCACGCACTTTCACCCGGCTTTAACTCATCTCTGTCGAGCAGTCGCACGCTGGCGGGAACTTCCTGCGAACCAGTATAGAAATCCACCTGTGTATTGTGGCTCAATGGCCGCGCCGCGTCGGCCAGCAGTTGCACCCGCGCATCTATCAATACGGTGGGTCGGAACTGGCCCGGCAGCGTTACCACGTTGCCCCGTTGCAATTCCGAGCGCGGCACATTCGCCAGGTTGATGGCGACGCGACTGCCGGGATGCGCTATTTCGACGGCCTGCCGGTGCGTTTGCAATCCGCGAATGCGTGTCTTTGTACCCTGCGGCAGCGCTTCAACCTCCTGTCCCATTTTGAAGGTGCCATCCAGCAGCGTACCGGTGACGACGGTGCCAAAGCCGGTCATGGTGAAGACGCGGTCGATGGGCAGGCGCGGACGAGCGATGTTTTGCCGTTCCTGCGCCTCGTCTAAGAGACGATCTAGTTCGGCAACAAGTTCCGGCAAGCCCTGCCCTGTGTAGGCGGAGAGCGGAATGATGGCGCTTCCGGCCAGCGTTGTCGGCAATAACACTTCCGCCACCTCTTCGCGCACCATCTCGATCCAGTCCTCATCCACCAGGTCGGCCTTTGTCAGCGCGACCACGCCGCGCGGCACGTGCAGGAGATCGAGGATTGCCAGGTGTTCGCGTGTCTGCGGCATGACGCCCTCGTCAGCCGCGATCACCAGCAGGGCTGCATCGATGCCGCCAACCCCTGCCAGCATATTCTTAATAAAGCCTTCATGTCCGGGTACATCGACAATGCTGACCTCGCGCCCGCCTGGAAGCGTCAACCAGGCAAAGCCCAGGTCAATCGTCATGCCGCGTTCTTTTTCTTCCGCCAGACGATCAGGATCGATGCCCGTCAAAGCCTTAACCAGCGTCGATTTGCCATGATCGATATGTCCGGCTGTCCCAATACAACTCATGTGTTTTCGTTCTGGTGATTACATTACATCACGTCTCACAGTATACACCCGTCGCTGATTTCTGACTATGCTCTTCAATGGTAATTTTCCACAAATTTGATCGCTATCGATTTGGGGCAAGTCTCTATACTACAGATGAGGAAGGAAGCGAACGTTGCTCACCACCTCGTTCATTTCGTATCATTAGTGACCAAAGGAGAATAGTCCAGTACTATGGCTACAATTCATGTAAATACCGACCTGATGCGCCAGCTCGGCCAGGTCTTCGTCCAGCTTAACGACCAGCTCAACAACCAGACTGAGCCACAGATTCAGAACCACATCGGCAGCCTCGAAAGTGACTGGCAGGGCGTCAGCCGCCAGCGCTTCGAGCAGATGTTCCAGGAATGGCGCGCCGCCGCCGGCCGCGTCGTTGCCCAGGGCGAAGACATCGGTCGCCACCTGCAAAACACCGCCCAGCAATTTGAGAACGTCGACTCCCAGTCATAATTACCTGGGCGGCGATAGAGCCGCGCGCCCCAACGCGTTTGGGATGTGAAAGGCGACCGCTTTGGGAATGCGGAAGGCGACCGCTTTGGGAATGCGGAAGGCGACCGCGAGGGTCGCCTC
>DASTKD010000142.1:0-2747 GCA_035716135.1 Ktedonobacteraceae bacterium | reverse complement strand
ATGGCTTCGGATATACGCAGCGCGGCTTCTAAATGGCTTTCGGCCAGTTCCCAATCACCGCGTCGCATGTAGACGATGCCCAGTTTATGTTCTATACTGCCCAGCCTGTCCGGTGTGTTAAGAGCAGCCGCTCTTTCGTAGCTATCGAGCGCGTGCTGGTATTCTCCTAACAGGGTGTACAGGTCTCCAATCGTCTCGTGCAACTCGGCTGTGTCGGGATAACCCAGCGCCAGGGCCAGTTGCAGGTGAGCGATTGCCTCAGCATTGGCGTACAGGGAGCGTGCGCGGTCGCCTGCCAGCTTGAAGTACTCCGCCGCCGCCGCGTCGTTCCCGGCCAGGCGGTAGTGATGGGCGATCTGACCGGCCAGAGGACCACCTTCGCGGTGGCTGCGCGCGTGGTTGGCAAGCGTTTCTGCGATGCGGCGGTGCAGCAATCGTCGCCGGGCCAGGCTGGTCTCTTCATACACGAGCGCGCGCAATTTCTCATGGCTGAAGTCGTAGGTCAGGCTGTGCGTATCGGCGCGGCGTTGTACCTCTACAACCAGTCCCTGCGCGCTCAGATCCTCCAGAGCTGTGACGGTTTCGACCTCGCTGCGCCCGCTCGCTTCGCGCAGAATGTCAAAATCAAATGAACGCCCGATGACCGCCGCCGTATTGAGTAACTGCCAGCCAACCTCATCGACCGCGCTCAGGCGCGAGGTGAGCAGGTCGCGTATGCCGCCGGTCAACGACCAATCGGCCTGTGCAGTATTCAATACCCCTTTCTCAATGGCGGTCAAGT
The DNA here is from genome assembly GCA_035716135.1 of Ktedonobacteraceae bacterium. Classification (GTDB taxonomy): domain Bacteria; phylum Chloroflexota; class Ktedonobacteria; order Ktedonobacterales; family Ktedonobacteraceae; genus CF-113. The sequence continues at coordinate 1,966 of DASTKD010000142.1, read as the reverse complement.
ATTCGGTGAGAAAGAAAGGAATGCCTTCTGTTTCGGCATAGAGGCGGTCAACAAAATTCGGAGTCCGTTTGGCCGCGCCAATCGACTGCACTAACTCTTGCACAGAAGACTGGCTCAGACGCGACAACGAAAGAATAGTAGCATTGCCTGCTCGTTGCGCTTCAACGTAGACCTGGTGTAGGGGTGTGCCTCTGGCGGGTTGTTGGCCGCGCCAGGTCAGGAGCAGGCACAACGGCTGTTCATAGAGCCTGCGGATGAAGTAGCTTAGCCACTCAAGCGAGGCTCCATCGGCCCAGTGGAGATCGTCGAAAAAGAGGATACCGGGATAGCTTCCTGAACACAGAGCTAAGAGCAACTGGCGAATCCCCTCATAAAAACGGGTTTGCGCGCCGGGATTGTCGAGCGGCAGGGGCGCGGGCAGGCTATTTCGCCATGTCGCCGGTTCAGGCAGCAGGCGCGAAGCCTCGCTTAGCCAGGATGCCGGCAAGGCGTCAAGACTTTTTCCGTCGTGTTGTTGGGCAAGCGCGTTACGTAACGCACCAATGATGGGCGCATAGGCAAGTTGTGATTCTCCCTCGTAGCAGCGCGCGGAAATGATATTTGCTCCCCGCCCTCGCGCATAAGCAAGCAGTTCGCCAGCCAGGCGCGTTTTGCCGATACCGGCATCTCCCTCCAGCAAGATCAACTTTCCGCTATCAGTAATAGTCAGATAAGTATTTATCACTGTTGCCCATTCATCCGCTCGCCCCACCAGGGGATAGTTCGCTGGTGTGTAGGGACGCGATGAATCGCGTCCGCCCGCGTGTCCATTCCCGTGTCCGTTTGCCTGTTCCTCTACGCGACTGGCAGAGATGGATGCGAGTGTGGGCATAGGGACGGACGCGATGAATCGCGTCCCTACATGTTCGTGGGAGAGAGCGGGCGCTTGCAACGGTGGTGGGGGCGCGGGGATGTTGTTTTCCTTGATAAGTTGGTAGAGATGGGTTGTTGCTTCGAGGGGAGATACGCCCAGTTCTTGATCGAGCGCCTGCACGCACTCACGATACTGCTGCAAAGCGGTGGCGCGCTGCCCTGCCCAGGCATAAAGCAGCATCAACTGGCGGTACGCTGGTTCGTGCAGCTTATCCAATGCCAGCCAGTGACGCGCGTATGTTATGGCGGTCTCGAATTGATGCAAGGCGCTATAGCAGCATGTCAACCTCTCAAGCGCACTGGCAAATTCGCGGCGCAACGTATCGGCCTGGTAGAATTGCCAGTCGTCAAAGCCTGGGCTATCGCGCAGGCTGAAACCTGCCAGGAAGTCATCCTGGTAAAGCGCGGCGGCTTCTGTAAGCGGACGGATACAGGCGGAACAAGCTTCGCTGGCTGGATGCCCATGTGTGTTGCATTCAGCAAGGAGGCTGCGAAACTCATAGACATCTACTCGAATGCCGGCCTGCAAGTCTAAGGCCAACGTTTCTCTCTCAATAATAAGCCATTGCCCTTTGAGCGCTTTGTTGAGAGTGGAAAGCGTGCGTCGCAGGGCCGCGCGCGCGTGGGGCTGGTCGTTCTCCGACCACAGCAAGGTGGCGAGACTATCGCGGCTATGCTGCTGGCGCGTGACCGCGAGATACGTAATCAGCGCGATTGCTTTGCGTGTATCAACGCTGATGAAAGCGCCGTCAAGTTCGATGCGCGGCGGACCAAATAGATTGATAACAAGACCAGACATAACACACCTCCGTTGCACTGATTATATGCGAAACATACGTTCAGCGCAACGAGATGTGTTAGCGAATATTTTTCGTAACGATTCTCTATATTAGCTCACAACAGGTTCTTCGCTTGCCACTTTCTGCTCATCTGCTGCCGACCTGGAGAACGGGCTGGAAGCGTTGACGTTCGCGCCAGGCTCGATGCCAACGCCAAAGTGCAGCGTGAGTTCTCCACCCAGGTAGCCTGTTCCCATAAACAGAGCCGCGCCGAG
>DASTKD010000141.1:0-3608 GCA_035716135.1 Ktedonobacteraceae bacterium | reverse complement strand
GATAATGGCAGCGTAACGTTTGCGAAGGGTCACAGGCTGTTCTACACCTGTGACCCTTCGCAAACGTTACGCTGCCATTATCCATAATAGGTGTCGCTGTTGCTATACCTGCGCCATATCAGGTGGGGGTTCGACGGATGGTTCTGCTGCCGTTGTTCCTGACAGCCTTCTTGCCAGTCGTGCGGGTGATTTGAGTACATTCATCAGGATGCGTTTGCTGATGGTGGTTGGCAACTGGATGATATAGAAGAGTGAGGTCTGCTTTTCCAGCAAGTGCTGTACCTGGTTGGTGGAGAGCAGCACGCCTCTGCCGTCGCGGGTGAGAAGCACAACGCCGCTGACCTTGTGTTTATGGGCAAACTCATTGATAGTGCGTGTTGGGTGGTCAGTCTGCAATTCAACAGGCTCGACCGGAACGTGTTGCCGCGCCGCCTTCTGCTTCACCGCTTCCAAAAAATCCTTTGATTGCTGGATATGCTCAAAGCGCAGGCGATTCGAGCGTTCATGTGAGGGCAGCAGAGACAGGGGAAGAAGGGTCGCGTGCTCTTTTCTGGCAAGCTGCACCGCCTCTTCAATCGCACGCATCTCCACTCCATGCGTAAAGGGCAGCAGTAATCGTTTTTGCTTCATTCAAACCTCCCGGTATCTCTCCACCGGCGCTACGTTACGTTCTCTCTATTATTACCTCTCTGATCTCCAAAAAGGATACGCATGGGAAAAACGCCATTTTTTGCGACTGCTGTGTGAAGTTGCTTATGCCGAAATATTGTTTAAGAGTAGTTGTTCGGATTCTCGATGCTAAGACCTTCGGCAAGGGCAATGGCGAGTAGCCCAAGATCAGCAGAAACAAAGGTAAAGTCAATCGACTCAGTTTCAGGTGATTGAGCTGCCAGGATATCTTTGTAGACAGCTAATGTGCAGGCTAACTGAATGGCATCATAAGCACGTAGACGGTGTGAGCGACACAGATTTCCAGCAGAAGTATACAGTGCGTTATCAACCAACCACACATTGTAGATGTTCTGAACATCCCGTCGAAAATCGTTTATGGTTGTATCGCGTTCCTCAACTGGCATGTTTTGCTCACGCGCTTTCCTGCAGATGCTTGCCACCACCTCGACGAGGGCCGCCTGGGCGATGTAGAGTCCATGCCCTTGCACTGGATCATGAATTGTTTCTATCCACTCATGCCCCTGCTCTTGAAAGTACCGCTTTACAATCGCTGAAGAATCAAGAAAGTATAGAGCCATTTAGTAAGGTCCTCGATCTTCAATTACCATATCAGAGGCTGGCTTCCCGCCACTAAACAGTCTGGCACGTTGTTCACGAGCTTCACGTTCTTCTTGCGTTAGTGGCTGTCTTGTTGGGAGATGGCTAATTTTGCCTTCCTGGTATTGCTTGCGCGCTAGCTCACGGGCTGTCAAAGGACGTTTTCGTTGAGATGAAGTTTGTAGGCGTTGGATCATGTCACGCAGAAGCTGTTCAGGTTCTGTGCCGCTTTTGGCGGCTGCCATAGCAAGTGCAGCATATTCCTGGTCGCTCAGGGTGATCTGGTATGTCATCGAGATGCTTCCTCCTCTACGTAAGAGATACTTCGGTACTAGTATACCATTTCTTAGAAGAACTTAAAATCTGGCATAAGCCTGATGCCTCCTATCATGGCTGTCTCCTCTCCTATGAGATATAATGGAAGGCGTGATAACCAGGTTGAAAGGAGAGCTATGTTATGGCGGATACGACTGTTGCGCGTCATACGGAAATGCCGTCGCCGACTGATTTGTACAATGTGGATCATTTGCTTTCGGAAGAGGAGCGCATGGTGCGCGATACCGTGCGCAAGTTTGTGCGCGAGCGCGTGCTGCCGGTGATCGACGAGCATTTCGAGGCCGGTACATTCCCTCGTGAGCTAATTCCTGAGATCGCGGAACTGGGCCTGCTGGGGATGCACCTGGAAGGCTATGGCTGCGCGGGCATGAGCGCGGTCAGCTATGGGCTGGCGTGTCAGGAGTTGGAGGCGGGGGATAGCGGTCTGCGCTCGTTCGTCTCCGTTCAGGGGTCGCTGGCGATGTTTCCCATCTATAAATTTGGCTCGGAGGAGCAGAAGCAGCAGTGGCTGCCGCGTATGGCTCGTGGCGAAGCGATAGGTTGCTTCGGCTTGACGGAACCCGATTCGGGCAGCGATCCGGGCAGTATGCGCACAACGGCGCGCCGTGACGGTGACTCGTATGTGCTGAACGGCACGAAGATGTGGATTACCAATGGCAGCATGGCCGATATCGCTGTTGTCTGGACGAAAACGGATGAAGGTGTGCGCGGCTTTATTGTGGAACGCGGCACGCCCGGCTTCGCTACTAGCGACATTCATCACAAGCTCTCGCTGCGCGCCTCTGTGACCTCGGAACTGCACTTTGAGGATTGCCGTGTTCCCGCCGCCAACATGCTGCCGAACGTGCGCGGCCTGCGCGGACCGCTTTCCTGCCTGGACGAGGCGCGCTACGGCATCGCCTGGGGCGCGACAGGCGCGGCCCGTGCTTGCTACGAAACGGCGCTTGACTACGCTAAATCGCGTGTGCAGTTCAATCGCCCGATTGCCAGCTTCCAGCTCGTGCAGCAGAAGCTGGCGATCATCGCGACGGAACTGGTCAAGGCGCAGTTGCTGGCCTTGCAGCTTGGCCGCTTGAAGGACGAAAAACTGCTGCACCCGGTACAGATTTCGATTGCCAAACGCAACAATGTGCGTGAAGCGTTGGAGACTGCCCGCACGGCTCGCACCATTCTGGGTGCGAACGGCATCACGCTGGAATATCCAATCAGCCGCCACATGAACAACCTGGAATCGGTCTTCACCTACGAAGGCACCGACGATATCCACACCCTGGTCATCGGTCAGGCCATCACAGGTATAAATGCTTTCTCCTGATGATTTCTGGGTAGCAGGAACACCTCGGATGGAATATTCTGGCAGGCCACCCGCGAGGGGTGGCCCTACTATAGACGACCGCCGTGGGGCTTATAGAGTTGCGCCGCCTATAGTAGGGCCATCCCTCGCGGGTAGCTGCCGATCTTTTCCAGGTTGTTCAGGAATTCGGGATGATTCCTGTTTTTATTGCACCTGCGTCGTAAATACCACGAGGCGCTGATCGTAGCCGTTGCCTGTCCAGACGCCGCTGCAGGTGATGAGATTGAGGTGATGGCCGCTGGCGGGACCGAAAACGGCGTTGATGACATCCTGACTCGGCGCGTTGGCCGGGTATTTCACGACGCGATTGACCACGAATTGCAACGTTTTGCTCTGCGCGTTGAGCACGCTGATCCTGTCGCCAGGGACGAGCGTGTCCAGCGACCAGAAGATGGCGGGGTCGCCTCCCACGCGGTCGACATGCCCGGCGATAACCGCGTTCCCCTCCTGTCCGGGTACTGGCCCCTCATTGTACCAGAAGACGCTCGTCCAGTAGGGCGAATGCAGCGCCTTCGAGGTCGGTGCATCCATCGCACCCGAAGCTGTTTGACCAACGGAGATAACCGGTGCGTCAATCTGCAAACTGGGAATGCGCAGCCGCGTCGGAGCAGGAGCCGCCGAAGACGCCTCAAGCACAGTCAGGCGGTTG
>DASTKD010000140.1:0-24130 GCA_035716135.1 Ktedonobacteraceae bacterium | reverse complement strand
ATCCTTCGCTGCGCTCAGGATGACAGATTGCTGAAGTTCACGTCTGTGGAGTGTCGGCTCTGCCCCTGACCCTTCTCCATCTTAGCATATTCTGGCTATAATCCTCATGCGAAAGTGGTACTATCTCGCCTTTCTTCCACAGGCAATATGCTATACTCTGTTTCACAGGGGGACAGAAGGCATTATAAAGTGGAGGCTTATGCCATGCATGGCCTCTTCATAGCGCAGGAAAAATGGGGACACGGTCAATTTTATGCAACAGATAGCGCATAGCCAGGCTGTACAACCTGCACCACCTTCTTCGATGACGCTAGCCAATGTTTCCGGGCTGAGTGTTTCCGCGCTCGCGCCGCCGGCTACCGATGCGCGCGCTATTTTACAACGCGCTGACGATGTCAATACGATTCTACGGATGCTTGCAGAAGCAAAGATCAGTACGGTCGTGCTTACGGGTGATAGCGGGGCCGGCAAATCAACCCTGGCAGCCCTCGTTTATCGACAATTGCAGTTAGCGGTGGGAAACACACCATTCCAACAGTTTGTCTGGCTGACGCTCGGCCCCAATGCCACCTTGCCCGATTGTCTGGCCGCGCTGTTGAGTAGTATTGACGCGGCTACCCTGCCGGCCGATTTCTTACTGCTCAAACCCGACCACCAGATCGCGCTGCTCTTCAACACGCTCAGCCATCCCCGCTCCGGCGCTTTTGTCGTCCTCGATCAGTTTGAGGAGTTGCTTGATCCTGAAACAGCGCAGGGTTTGCCGGGTCGCGGCTCTATCGCGCTTTTTCTCGAGATGCTGCAACAAAACCTGGGCAACAGTCGCGTACTGTGTACCAACTATCGTTCGCCATTCGCGCAGCAAAATAGCGATGGCTTGCGCGTCCGCTCTTATCTCGTTTCGCGGGTCAGTATGCCCGAAGGTATGGGGTTACTGCAACAACGGGGCGTTCAGGGTAGTACACCGGAATTATCGCTGGTCTGGCAACGCTGCGGAGGCCATATCTATGCGCTCGTGCTATTTTGCGCGTTGTTTACATTCAGTGGCTTCTCGCTCAGCTACCTGCTCAACTCGCCCGATTACCAGTTCCTCTGGAATGGTGATGTAACCCTCAATCTTATCGGACTCGTGTGTAACTTCCTCAACCCGATTCAACGCACCCTGCTACGCGCGTTGTGCCTTTTCAGCGAACCTGTACCATTCGATGGTCTGTTGCTGGCTATCACAGGAGACGGTTCTGTAGCCGACGCGCAAGCGTATCAACGCGAGCTGGCAATTTTGCTACGCTTTTCAATCGTCCAGCAAATGGCTGACGAAACATACCAGTCATGTTTTCTGCTGCACCATGCCGTCCGCCAGTATATACGCGAGCATTACCTGGAAGAACACGATCACCGCATTGGTGGAAGCCTGGAATCCGCCATAGGGGTCGTATCGGAACCAAACCCCATGGCCGCCAATCCAGAAGCACGTAACATCGGGCTGGCGGCGGGCCATATGCGCGTAGCGGCCTACTATCACCGCCTGGCGAGCCACCAGTGTCCACCGCGCCAGCATCGCCAGCATCTCCGCGATATAGAACCTCTGCTGCAAATCATCGCCCACTTATGCCAGGGCTGGCACTGGCAACAGGCATACGACCTCTTACGCGCCGAAGGGCTGCACGACAACTTGATGCAATGGGGCGCGTGTAATACGTTGATCCGCCTGTATATGGCGATGGTGCCACCGCTGGGCGTTGTCACACGCATCGACGAAGCATTGATTTGCAGCCATCTCGGCGTGTTATATGGACGGCTCGATGACTACCAGCAAAGCATCCACTATTACGGACAAGCGCTTGCCACGCAGCGCGAAATTCATGACCTGCACGGGCAGGCCATCACGTTGATTAACCAGGGCGAGTTGCTGCGCGGCAGGGGCGACATACAGCAGGCGCGCGCCAACTTCGAGCAAGCCTATCACATTCTCACGCAAAAGCCCGATGCGCGCTTGCAAAGCGTTTTGCTCCATAATATGGGGCTGCTGGCGCAAAACGAAAAAAAGTATCCCCTGGCGCTCCAAAACTACCTGCAATCCTTGAAACTGGCGCAGAGCCTGCGCGAACCGTACAACGCGGGCATGATTCTCACCAATATGGGCATGTTGTTCTTTGAACAGCGCCGCCTGCCCGAAGCGCTCGCCTTGCTCCAATATGCCCGGCAAGTTCGCCAGCAAGCACAAGACCCTGCCATTGATACGCTCGTGCGCTTCCTGGACACCTTCGAGCAGAAGATTGGGCCAGAGGCTTTCGCGCAACTGCAACAGGAAGCACACAGTAAACAGAGTGAATTACTGGGCGGTTAGCAAACTATTGCATAACGCTTGCTAGCATGGTATGCTCTTGCAGGTTTAATGAGGAGCGTGTAACCTACAAGCGTAATTATACCTGCAAGGGCTTTACTGTCATTCTCGTCCGGTAATAAAGAGCACGTATCCAGGGCGGAGGCCAGCCCTGCGAAATGTTTTACCGGGCAGAACAGAGAACGGGGCGACTACTATACTTATGGTGGCCCTACGGAGTACATGGTGGGTACACTGCGCGAGAAACAGGTGAGCACGCATTCCGACGCCATAACGGAACCGCTGGTGAATACAGGGCAAGAATCTCAAGAGATGGGCGGGTCCGGGATCTCGCGGGGGTCGAACGTGCAGGATTTTCAGACGTTTTATCAGGAAAACGTCGGCCTGATCTATCGCTTTGTCTACAGTAAAGTGGGGAATCGCGAAGAGGCCGAAGACCTGACTTCACAGATATTTATTAAAGCCGTGCGCGGTATGGATACTGAGCGTGGCTCTCAAAGTATGCAAAAATGGCTCTTTCAAGTCGCGCGCACCACTATCGCTGACTACTGGCGGAACTACTACCGTATTCCCACCAGTTCGCTTGATGAGCTATTAGACGCAGGATGGGAAGGGCCAGCAGAAGGAGAGGCTTCGGTAATAAGCAGTCTACCAGGGGAGCGGGTGAAGCGTCTCTTGCAGGCATTGCCCGAACCTCACCGCGAAGTTCTGAACTGTCGTTTTCTACTCAACCTTTCGATACGCGATACAGCGGTCAGGCTGGGTCTGACAGAGGCTAACGTCAAAGTAATACAGTTTCGCGCGCTCAAACGCGCCGCTGACATCGAGCAGGCAGTCGGGAAAAGTCTGTAACAAACAGATGAAGAGTAGCATTTCGGAGAACAAGACATTATGGCCGGGGAAGATCAGGAACGATTTGAAGATTATCTCGAATTAGAGCGCTTCATCGAAGATTTGCAAGCGGGTCGGGTCAGTCATGCTCCAGAGAGGCTGACGCCAGACCAGGCGCGTATCTATCGCATGGCAACGCTCTTCCATGCCGCCTCAATTGAGGAGGCCGCTCCTCGCCCTGAATTTGTGGCCGAATTGCAGGCAAGACTGGAACAGGTACAGGCAGAAACGACCAGAGGCACCTCTACCAGGAAAGCGCTTCCTTTCTTTTCTAGAAAATCGCACGCCACCAGCCATGTTTCTCGCCGCGCCCTGCTGACAGGAGGAGCAGCGGCAGCCGTTGCCGCTGCTTCGCTGTCGGTCGGCGTGGGCATCAGCCATGCAGTCGATACGCAGGAAGCCGACGGCCTGAAGGGGCAGCTGAAGGAAACGCGAAACCAGCTGGCTCAAGCTACGCAATGGGGAGCAGGCGAAAGCATTGTTGGAAGCGGTATTGATGCGATCTGGCATCCCGTGACGGCGCTAGACAAGCTGGGCGATGAGCCAGTGAGTTTTAACGCTGGCGGCATCGTTGGCTATGTCATCCGCAACGATGGTGACAGTGGCGACCCATCCGATGGCAAAGTGGTAGCTGTATCTGCCGCCTGCACCCACATGGGTTGCATTGTGCAGTGGCAAGCCGCCGACAAAAAATTCCATTGCCCCTGCCACGATGGCACCTTCACCGAATACGGCAAGACCGATGCGCATTCGCCTATGCGCTATCTCAAACCATTGCCACGCTTAGAAATACAAATTGATCCAGACGGCACGATTAAGGTGCGCGTTCCCAACCTTCCCGCAACCACTACTACCGCGCTGTGAGCAGTTACTTTAGAGCATCCAGGACCTGTTTCAGCTTCCGATAGGTGCTTGCGAGGTGTTCTGGTATCACTTTGACATCGGCAAGCACGGGCATGAAATTGGTATCGCCATTCCAGCGCGGAACGATGTGCATATGCATATGATCCTCGAAACCTGCTCCGGCCACTTTTCCTTCATTGATACCCATGTTGAAGCCATCGGGTTGCATCGTCTGGCGGAGCGCACGCAGGGCCAACTGCGCCTGTGACATCAATTCGGCCAGGGTCGCGCTGTCCAGCTTTTCGATGCTGTTCAAATGCTGGTAGGGCGCGATCATCAGGTGTCCAGGGTTATAGGGGTAGAGGTTTAGCAGCATAAAGCAACGCTCGCCGCGATGCAGGATATAGTACTCTTCATCGCGGTGAGCGGCGGGTAATGCGCAGAAAATGCACTCCTGAGAAGCGGGAGTCTTTGGCACGATATAGGCCATACGCCAGGGAGCCCATAAATTGTCCATCGATTCAAATTTCTTCGGCCTGGGCCTCCAGGGATATCCATTTCTCGGCCCATTCATGAATAGCCTGCACAACGGGTCTGAGGTCGCGTCCCTTTTCGGTCAGACGGTACTCCACGCGCACAGGAATCTGTGGATAGACTACACGCTCGACGACTCCTTCGCTTTCAAGTTCGCGCAGGCGGTCACTCAGCACGCGATCCGAAAGCCCTTCGACGATCGCAGTCATTTCGCAGAAGCGTTGCGGCCCCTCCAGCATCGTATCGAGGATCAGCCCCGTCCAGCGTTTACCCAATAACTGGATAGCTTGTTCATACCGCTTACACAGGTGTTTAGTTGGTTTTGTGATAGTTGATTCTATGGGCTTCGTCGCCATATCTCCCTGCCTTGTCTTTCCGGCCAGATAACGACCAGTGTAGCTTTATCGCAATATATAATACGCCGTATACAGGAGTATATCATCTTTTGTCATCCTACGCAAGTAGCTATAAAAAAGTAAGTGATCTACAACGAACTACCAGAGATTCAACGCGCATCCCTGTTATTTTTAGCAGGGAAGAACTGGCCGATTCGCGGTGTTAAATATTGTATTACAGGATATACTGTTGATGGTTGAGAGATATATATGAAGGAGCGCATGATGAAGCAACCGTGTGACGAGGCTGTTATCCACTCAACACCTCTATCTGGAAAATTATCACTGCCAGGCAGGAAATCAACCGGAACCTGGGTGCTGGTTGCAACTATTCTCGGATCGAGTATGGCCTTTATTGACAGTACCGTCGTCAATGTGGCGCTGCCGGTCATCCAGACAGAGTTGAAAGCGACGGTTGCCGATGTGCAGTGGGTGGTAGAGGCATACGCGCTCTTCCTGGCTGCGCTCATCCTCGTCGGCGGGTCGCTGGGAGACCATTACGGGCGCAGGCGCATTTACGCGCTGGGCATCACGCTCTTCACACTGGCTTCGGTGGCCTGCGGATTTGCGCCGGATGTGACCTTTCTGATCATTGCACGCGCGGTGCAGGGCGTAGGCGGCGCGCTGCTGGTGCCGGGAAGTCTGGCGATCATCGGCGCTTTTTTCGACAGCGAAAAGCGCGGGCGGGCTATCGGCACCTGGTCGGGCTTTACCGCCATTACTTCGGCGTTTGGGCCTGTACTGGGCGGCTGGTTGGTACAATTTGCTTCCTGGCGCTGGGTCTTTTTTATTAACTTCCCGATCGCCGCCATCGTCTTGTTCGTCCTTTTCTGGCGCGTGCCAGAAAGTGAAAGCGAAGAGGATCAGCGTAGAGGGCTGGACTGGTGGGGCGCGATTCTGGCAACACTGGGATTAGGAGGTATCGTATACGGCCTGACAGAAGCGAATAACGTGGGCTTCAGCAATCCACTGGTACTGGTCGCGCTCGTGGTTGGCGTAGCTGCGTTAATCATCTTCCTCATCATGGAAGCTCGCATCAAGACCCCTATGCTGCCGCTCAGCCTGTTTCGCTCTCCCACCTTTAGTGGCGCGAACCTGCTGACACTCCTGCTGTATGCCGCACTGGGAGGAGCCTTATTCTTTCTCCCATTCAACCTGATTCGCGTGCAGGGCTACTCGCCAACGGCAGCCGGAGCCGCCAACTTGCCCTTTGTCCTGATTATGTTTACCCTTTCGCGCTGGTCGGGCGGATTGGTGGCCCGCTATGGCGCGAAAATTCCGCTCATCGTTGGCCCGCTCATCGCCGCCGCCGGTTTCGTACTCTTCTCCCTGCCAGGCATAGGGGGCAGCTACTGGACCACCTTTTTCCCGGCCATCATCGTGCTGGGTATTGGGATGGCGATCGCGGTCGCGCCATTAACAACGGCGGTGATGGGGTCAGTGGACCCACAAAGAGTAGGTATCGCATCAGGCATTAATAACGCGGTCGCGCGCGCCGCCGGATTAATGGCTATCGCCGTCCTGGGTATCGTGGCTCTTGTAACGTTCAGTTCCAGCCTGGATAGCAGTCTTTCCGCGCTGCCGCTTCCACCTGGAATTCACAGCGTGCTGATTGCGCAACAGAATAAGCTGGTTGGCATCGCTATCCCTGGCGGGCTGAGCAACACAACTCATGCGGCAATACAACAGGCTATCTCTGAGTCCTTTGTTACCAGCTTCCGCGTAATCATGTTAGTGGCAGCCGGTTTAGCCCTGGTAAGTGCGCTTAGCTCTTTCCTGCTCATCGAGGGAAAACCAGCGAGCGCAGACACAAATGTAACACGGCAGTCACCTTCCACTGCCAGTAGTAGCATCAAATAGTCGTCAAAGTTAAGGAGATACTTATGGCAAATCAGTGTACACATCTTGACCATATTCACCAGGTCACGCCGAGCGCGAATGGGTGCGAGGATTGTTTGAAAATGGGCGATAGCTGGGTTCACCTGCGTATATGCCTCGAATGCGGGCATGTCGGCTGCTGCGACTCCTCGAAGAACAAGCACGCCACCAAACATTTTCACGCGACCCACCATCCCATTATCCAGTCGTTTCAGCCAGGCGAGAACTGGCGCTGGTGCTATGTTGACCAGGTGATGCTGGCGTAATCAGTCATGCACCGTTTCGCTCTGCCACTGACAGGTTGCGGGGATGGCCTGCTTCAGCGCCGCCGCCAGGCCATCCAGGTCGGTAACGTCGTCGCGGTACACGGCCCAGGCTTTGGCTTTCTGTCCCGGCGCTGTCGTCTTGCGATAGGCAATGACGCTGATGCGTTTGCCGTTGGGGAAAAATTCCTCTTTGATGCGTGTCAGGTCTTCCCAGCGCACCTCGATCACTTCGCCGTTTTTGCTGCGCTTCGCCAGAGTTTCGTCTTCAAGATTGATGGTAAACGGCACGGGTTCCACGATGCGCAGAAATATAACGAAACCGAGGATAAAGAGGAGAGCTACAATAGTACTACCGATGGCAGGTACGCCCTCGTGCAGCGCAATCCACAAAACCAGTATAGTTAATATGATGACGCCAAATATGGTGACGACACGTTTGAACGGTCTGAGTCCCGGCCCGATGAAAACGCGCTCATGCGCTGTAGCGGCTGATGACATAGCGTTGATGATTCCTCTTAATCTGACATTTTCCACGCCTGCGACGCTTCGCAAGCGTTGTCTGTGTGGTCTACCGCCTGCGGTGGTAGACCACACAGACAGATAAACTTTTCGCTCTGTGAGTTATTGTAGCAATACGTCGTATGCAATGCAAGACGCAGTATGGTATACTAATTCCGCCGTTACAGAGGGGGCGAAATTTGCGTCCCTCCTCTCCATGTCACTTAGGAATGTACAGAGGAGATGGAAGTATGTCAACGCAGCATTCATTTGGGACATTTAACAGGGATTCTGGCTCTCTCAGGCTCGCGGACACCCCCCGCTCAACCGGGAAACTGCTCGCGTCGCAGGGATACGTGGTGGGCATCGAGATAAGCGGGAGCGGGGCGCGTCAATCGGTGGCGCTGGCTGACTTGCAGGGGAAGATACTCTATAAGACTCGCCGCCCCCTGGAGTACGTGCCGGACACCGCGACGGTGCTGAACCTGATCGATGACATGCTGGATGAAACGCTGACGGCGGAACGGCTACATGATGGGCGAGTACTGCGCGTGGGCGTGGCGGTTGGCGGGCTGGTGGATGCGTCGCAGGGCATCGTGCGCACGCTACATCACGCGCATGGCTGGAACGACTTCCCATTACAGGACTATCTGGCTAAACGTCTTGATAGACCTTGTATAATAGATAACAATGCAAATGCTGCAGCTCTGGCTGAAGTTACTTTTGGCGCGGCAGCCGGGTCTGATGGCACCTCGCGCGCTTCCGAACGGGTTGCGCTCTATGTGGGCCTGGGGCGCGGCATCGGCGGCGGGCTGGTGGTCAACGGCAAGATTTATCACGGAGCCTCTTCGACTGCCGGCGAAATCGGGCATATGCTGGTCAAAGAACAGGGACCAAAGTGTTCTTGCGGCGGCTACGGACACCTGGAGGCTATCGCGTCAGCGCAGGCCATCTCGCGCGCGATGATCGGCCTTTCGGTTGAGCATCCTGAAACAGAGGCAGCCATGCGTCGCGTTACTGGAGCGCGTGCTGAGCGTATCACGGCGGAACAGGTCTTCCGCATGGCGGCGGCTGGCGACCCTGTGGCACGGGGCATCACACAGGAGGTCTGCCAGTCCCTGGCAATAGCCCTGGCGAATATCGTGCATGTCATCAATCCGGGCGTGATTATCCTGGGAGGCCAGGTAGCGCAGGCAGGCGACCTGCTCACTCAACCCCTACAGGAGCGCCTGCAAGATTTATGTTTGAAAGCCGCTACTCAGTCCCTGCGCGTGATGAGAGGTAGCCTGGGTTCAGAAGCGAACCTTGTAGGAGCAGTCACGCTGGCCCTGCAAGACATGTAATCACTTAGTATTCGCCCATTCTGCCAGCACAGAGCAGAAAGAGGTCGTAGTATGGTAGGGGCGACCCTTGCGGTCGCCCTGGCTTTAATGGAGAGGCGACCCTTGCGGTCGCCCTGGCATTGGGACGACTTTCGCGGTCATCCTGGTTTTAATGAAAAGGCGACCCTTGCGGTCGCCCTGGTTATAAGGCATCCTGCCCGGATGCCCCGCGAGGCAAATTGTGGAAACAGGCCGGGTCATTAACAGGCGGTATCTCTTACAACGCCTGCTCAAGCAGGGACAGCGCAGCACTGTCTATGTTGGGACGGATCAGGTATTGCAACGTCCCGTAGCAGTCAAAGTGGTTCCCGCGCCATATATTCAGGACTATCGCGCTGCCATCAAGCTGACCGCGCAATTTTCGCATCCCAACATTATCGGCCTGTATGACCTGGTCATCGAGACGGATGTAATGTACGTCGTGCAGGAATACGTGGAAGGCGATGATTTTGCTGCTCTGCTGCAAAAGTCACTTTCCGCGCTCGAGGTCGTTGACCTCGGCAGCCAGATTTGCCAGGCCCTGATGTACGCGAGCAAATCCGCTCAGCGCGTCGCGCATGGCGATCTGACCCCTGGCTCGGTGATGCGAGACCGCAACGGACTGGCGCATGTCAACGACTTTGCGCTCCCCTCCGATCAAGCCTATTTCCAGAATTGGAGCGTGATGGGCGGCGATGGCGTGGCCGTCTCCGATACGGATTTGCCTGCCGGCACGCTCAGCGAGGGACGCCAGGCCGATGATACGCGCGCAACCGGGTTATTGCTCTATCAATTACTTACCAGTCGCGCGCCTGGCGCGAGCAGCGTAGAGGCGCGCCCGGATGGTCGCCTGAGTTTCCAGCGCAATACTCCCCCTGAACTTTGCGAGACGGTGGCGCGCTCCGTTGTGCGCCGCCATCCACGCGCCATCAGCACGCCAGACGAACTGTTCGCGGAACTGAAAACGCTGTCCGATGCGCTGGAGGCATCGGCACTGTCCGCTACTCCGGTGACGAGCGGGTACCTGTACGATGAGTCTATCGCGGCTCGCCCGCCCGCCCAGGTCGGTGGCGCGAAGCTGGCAACCGCGTTGCCTGTGCGCGACATCGATGCCCCTGGCGGCGTCTCGCCCTATCAATCGGGGCAAAGTCTGAAGCTGCCAGTCGCCGAAGCCGCGCCATCCGCGCCCACAATCGCCGATGCCTCGCTCAAACTCGCCGCCGCGCGCCGCGCGGCATATCCCGAATCGAAGCCGCTAAACCAGGGCCGCTCATTGTTGATTATGATCTTGCTCATCGGCTTGATCGCGTTCGCGGCCCTGTTTGTGATCGGCTATTTCGCCGGCCAACTGCTGATAAAATAGATTCAGGACGATAGATAACTCAGTGTTGCCTTATCCAGGGGGTGGCTGGTCATTTCCCTCGCATCCTCCTTAAAGGTAAGCGGTTAAAAACCCGCTACAGGTTCGTCCAGACCATCAAGCATGTAGGCATAAGACATATTGCTGCTATTCCAGGCAAACCCAACCTCGCCCTTGCGATCAACCACGATCAGGCCACCGGTACCGGTAGCGCGCGCGCCCAGTACGGCAATTGCTGATTGAGCGGCTTCGCGCGCGCTCTGGCCGCTTGCCACAAAATCGGCGGCTCGTTTGGCGACCAGCAGGCGCACAAAATCTTCGCCATGACCTGTGCAGGATATTGCCGCCTCCTCATCGGCATAGAAACCGCACCCCACCAGAGGCACATCACCTACCCGACCAGGATACTTATCATGGATACCGCCTGTCGAAGTAGCTGCCGCCAAGGCACCCGACATATCGAGCGCGACCGCACCCACTGTCCCATGTTTCTCAGTGCCTGCATCATTCTGCACCAAACCCTGCGTGCTGCCAACTTGACGGCGATAGTGACGTGGCTCCTCCGCGTCGCGCGCCGCCAGCCAGAGCTGGTATTGCCGCTCTGTTACTAATTCCTCGCTCGCGCACTGCTCGATGCCCTGTTCCCACGCGAACTGCTCGGCTCCTCTACCGATGAGCAAAACATGCTCGCTTATAAGTATCTTACGCGCCAGCGTGACAGGGTTCTTAATACGCTCGACACCCGCGAGCGCGCCCACCTGCAAAGTGCGTCCATCCATCATACCCGCGTCCAGTTCGATATTCCCGTTTTTATCCAGACAGGCTCCCGTACCCGCGTTATATTCGGGATTGTCTTCCAGCGCGCGCACCGCCGTCTCTACCGCATCCAAAGCGGAGCCGCCCGCCTGCAAGACGCGCCATCCAGCAAGCGCGGCCTCCTTGCAACCGGCCTGTGCGATTTCGCTACGTTCCGACTCAATATCCCCCGCTCCTCCATGTACAATGATAGCTACTGGCATTGGTGTGATCTCCATTCTCTTTGTGTTTTGTGAGCATTTTACCACGAAGTTTCACACGGCTGGCGCACATTGACAATCCCATGCTTTGCCTGTTACGCTTCTATCAATGAACAATCCCGTCTATTAGCAAGGAGAGCCATTCATATGACCCAGCCCCTTGACGGCATACGTATCCTTGATCTCTCGCGTCTACTTCCGGGCGCTTACGCGAGCCAGATGCTGGCTGATTTTGGCGCGGATGTGATCAAAATCGAAGAGCCAGGCAGTGGCGACTACGGGCGATTCATGCCGCCGCATGGCGCGGGTGGCATGAGCCTGTACTTCCTGGCGATCAATCGCAACAAGCGCAGTATGACGCTGACTTTGAAGACGGACGAGGGACGCGCCATCTTCCAACGACTGGTAAGCCAGGCCGATGTGGTGCTGGAGAGCTTTCGTCCGGGGGTGATGGAACGGCTGGGTCTGGGCTACGAGCAACTCAAGGAGATCAACCCGCGCATCGTCTATTGCGCGATTAGCGGCTACGGGCAGGATGGCCCCTACCGCCTGCGCGCCGGACACGATCTTAATTACGCGGGCTACGCGGGATTGTTGAATTATAACCGGGGGCCGCGCGGCGAACCTGCTATGCCCGCTACGCAGTTCGGCGACCTGGCGGGCGGCAGCTTCATGGCCGTCATCGGCATTATGACCGCGTTGCTGGGACGCGCGCAGAGCGGCGAAGGGCGCATGGTCGATGTCTCGATGACCGAGGGCGTGATGTCGCTGTTGCCGCTGTTCGCCACCGCCTACCTCAATACCGGCCAGGCTCCCATACCGGGGCGTTCCTCGCTGGACGGGGGTTTGCCCTGCTACAATATCTACGAGACGCGGGACGGCAAGCATGTTACGCTGGCTGCGCTCGAATATAAATTCTGGCATACCTTCTGCTCGCGCATCGGGCATCTTGAGTTGCTGCCTTTCCATTTGCCCGTCGGCCCTGGCGAGCGCGAAGAGGCCATCAACCTGTTACAGGCCATATTTAAGACGAAAACACGCGACGAGTGGCTGGCGGAACTGGCCGACATCGACGCCTGTTTTGGACCGGTCTATACTCTCGACGAAGCCCTCAACGACACGCAGGCGCAGGCGCGCGGCGTCAGAGTTACTGGCACAACGAAGGGCGAAGGCGACGAAGAGACGGCTTTCCGCACCCTCCCCAGTTTTCCGCGTATCTCAGGAGTCGAGCAAGAACAACGTTTTGCCGCGCCCGGCATGGGCGAGCATACCAACGCCCTGCTGCGCGAAGCCGGTTATAGCGATACCGAGATCGAGCAATTCAAGGCAGGAGGCGTCATATGAGTAAAGCGAATCACCCCGATATTACACGCGCCGAAAACATGCTGGAACCCTATCTTGCAGACCTCAAAACCATCGTGAATATCGATTCCGGCACCTTTACCAAATCCGGCATTGACCGCGTGGGAGCTTATCTTCAGGAGCGTTTCACCGACTTTGGCTTCTCCACTTCGTTTGACAGGCAAACCCAATACGGCGATCACCTGATTGCCATGCACAAAGGCAGCAATCCCAATGGGCCGCGCCTGCTCTTCATCGGTCATATCGACACCGTCTTCTCCGAAGGCGAAGTGGTGCGGCGACCTTTCAATATCTCGCGCGGCAACGGCAAAACGATTGCGACCGGCCCCGGCGTGTTGGATATGAAATCGGGCGTCCTGATCGGCATGTACAGCCTGCACCTGCTCATCCAGGCACATGAGGCGGCATATCAGAGCGCGACGTTCATCTGCAACAGCGACGAGGAGATTGGTTCGCCCAGCAGCCGCCCGCTCATACAAGAACTGGCGCGCCAGGCCGACGCCGTGCTAGTCTTTGAGCCAGGACGCGCTGAGGGAACGGTGGTTTCTTCGCGGCGCGGCTGCGGCCAATATCGCGTCGAGGTACACGGACTTTCCGCCCACGCGGGCGTCGAACCACAGCGCGGGCGCAACGCTATCCTCGAACTCTCGTATCAAGTACAGAAAATGCAGGCTCTCAATGGTACTATCGCCGGTACAACACTCAGCGTGGGCATCATTCACGGAGGCGAGCGCACCAATGTAGTACCCGACTACGCCTATTGCGAGATGGACGTGCGCGCCAACGACCAGAAGGCTGCACACGCCCTGGAAGCCGCCATGCGACAGGCCACGAGCCAGCACAAGTTGCAGGGAACGACCATCACCCTCAGCGGCGGTATGCTATGCCAGCCCTTTGAACGCAACCAGACAAACGAGCGCATGGTGCGACTTATCAAAGAAGCCGGCAACACGCTGGGCCTGAAAATTCAGGACGTGGGCAGCGGTGGCGCATCCGACGCCAATACTACCGCCGCTATGGGCATTCCCACCCTCGACGGCCTGGGAGCCGGCGGCGGCCTGGCGCACAACCCTAGAGAATATATAGAACTTGATTATTTGCCGACGAGGATTGCATTAGTGATGGAACTCTTGCGAAGAATGTAGGCTAAAGGCTCTTATGAAGCCCTTTTGCCGGTACATTGTGATTCGACAGAACTCACCCGATATGCTACACTCTCAATAGAATGAGAGATTGGGGGGTTCTTATGGGATGCCGAAACCGTATGACGATGCAATGAAGAAACTGGTAGGAGGGAATCCGCAAGATTTTCTATCGTGGGTCCTTCGGGAAGCAATTTATACACGCCGCTTACCATACGAATTGCACCCGGAAAGCATTTACGCCGATGGCCTGATTGAGGCGATAGTCGATGACGAAAGAATACTGGCGCATTTTGAATTTCAGAGTAGCTATGATCTCCGCATCGGGGAGCGCCTTTTGGAATATAATGTACTTGCGTCACGTCAATACGACTATGTCACAGTGTATTCGTATGTAATCTATCTGAAAGATTGTGGAAACGTCCCGCAATCTCCGTTTATCCGCCAATCACGAAGTGGCAAAGAGATAGTTCGATTTCACTATGACATTATCGAGCTACATAAGATCACAGCAGAAGAAATACAAGAAACAGGACTCGTAGGTCTATTGCCCCTCCTGCCATTAACCAGAGACGGGGCAAAGCATGAAGTTATTGAAGAAATGATTACGCGGTTGGTAGCAGCAGAGCAAACCGAATTACTATGGATAGGGTACGCATTAGCCGCGAAAATCATGAAGCACGATCTATTCTGGCTCAAAAGGAGGTTCTCAATGTTAGGCGATTTCTTGCGCGACTCACCAGTGTATCAAGAAGTGTTGGAGGAGGGAGTGGAGAAAGGCCGTCTTGAGGAACAGCGCCAGACCATTCTGAATATTGTCTTTGAACGCTTTCCAGAAATCATGTATCTGGCAAGACAACAGGCAATGGCTGTAGATGATCTCGAAATTTTACGCCATTTAACAGTGAAAATGAGTACCGTGCAAACCCCTGAACAGGCTACACAGTATCTTTTAGCTGCGACGAGAGATGGCCTTATGAACTGATTGCTGATAGTAGTCGGTATGATGGTAGGAAGCTTTCGCTGGTTCAAAAGGAGATATCATGTCAGCAGGCGATTTCTTGCGTGACTCACCAATATATCAAGAGGTGTTGGCAGAAGGGTTCAAAAAAGGGTTGGAGAAAGGCCGCCGGGAAGGAGTGATTGAGGGACTGCGCCAGACTCTTCTTGATATTATCTTTGAACGCTTTCCAGAAATCATAATTCTGGTAAAGAAAGCATCAGACTCTATTGATGATTCCTATATCTTGCAGCGTCTGGTTGTCAAAATGGGTACCCTACCGACGGTAGAGGAAGCAAAACGACTGCTGCTTGCTCTTAGCCAGGAAGAAAATGACATTTGATATTCATATGAAAACTGGCAAACAACACATACACAACCTGCCCATCAATGACATCACCAACTTGAGCGTGCTGGCTCAGCAGGTGCAGCAGGAAGCGGAGGCGCGTGGCGAGACGCTGCCGCCTGCCGCGCGTTTGCATATTGGCGAGCCGAGCTTTCGCACGCCGGAGCATATCCGGCAGGCCGCTATCGAGTCGATAGCGCGCGAGCCTTTGACGTATGGCCCGGCTAGCGGCTGGCCCTGGCTGCGCGAGCTGCTGGCTGAGAAGATCGCGCACGTGGATGGCTATCGCGTGGGGCCGGAAAACGTTGCTATCGCTATGGGCGGCACGGGCGCGATTCAGGCCGCTTTTACTGCTACGCTTGGGCCAGGTGACGAGGCATTGATACCCGACCCGCACTGGCCGCACTACAACATGCAGCTTGCGGCGTGCGGCGGGACGCTGGTTCCGTATCCGCTCAAACCGGAGCAAGCATGGCTGCCCGACATTGAACAGTTGGAGCGACTGGTTACGCCGCACACACGCCTGCTGGTCATCAATAGTCCGGGCAATCCTACAGGCGCGGTCTTTCCGGCCCCGCTGGTGGCCGAACTGCTCGACTTCGCGCGCCGCCATGACCTCTACTTGCTCTCGGACGAATGCTACGACGAAATTGTATTTGAGGGCAGGCACGTTAGCCCGGCCTCGCTTATGACACGAGACGAATTTAACGAGGGGCGCGTAATCTGCGTCTATACCTTCTCCAAAAGCTATGCGATGACCGGATGGCGCATTGGTTATGTTGCGACCGGCGCGGAACTACTGAAAACCATCGTGTTCGTGCTAGATGCGAGTACGACCAACATCAGCACCGCCGTTCAACGCGCGGCGGCAGCAGCTTTGTCCGGTCCGCAGGACTGCATTAGCGAGATGCGCGACGCCTATCATCGCCGCCGCGATCTGGCGGTGAGCCTGCTCAAAGAGCACGGGCGATATGTCTATACCCCGCACGGCGCGTTTTACATCCTGGTTGACATTACCAACCCGCGCTATCCACAACGTCACGCACGTCAATTCTCGCTGGACCTGCTGCGCGAATATAACATCACAGTCGGCCCTGGCAGCGCCTTTGGCCCGGCGGCAGACCATTACGCGCGCATCTCACTGGCCGCTTCGGATGAAGAGATCGCGCGCGGCGTGCGCGAAGTGTGTTTGTTTGCTGATAAATAAAACACGAAGAGAGGGCGGCCCTCGCGGTCGCCCTTATCTTAATTGCCCTTATTTCGCCTGCCACACTTGCACGGTGTTGTCCGTGCCGCCTGATGCGATCTGTTTGCCATCGGGCGACCATGCCAGTGTATCAACCTCTTGCCCGGAAGTGAAATGGCCCCAGTAGTAGTCGAGGTGGCCGCGATAGGTATACTCGTGGCCGCCATTTAGCGCGTCCCAGACCTGCACGGTGGCGTCCGCGCCCCCTGATGCTATGCGTTTGCCGTCAGGCGACCATGCCAGCGTGAATATATCGCCCGTATGCCCGTTATAG
This sequence comes from Ktedonobacteraceae bacterium, assembly GCA_035716135.1. GTDB lineage: Bacteria > Chloroflexota > Ktedonobacteria > Ktedonobacterales > Ktedonobacteraceae > CF-113. The sequence continues at coordinate 7,377 of DASTKD010000140.1, read as the reverse complement.
GTGTAAACGTTGGTATGCGTAGCGACATTCCATACCTCTACAGTGGTATCATCTCGCCCGACGGCCAGGTACGTGCCGTCAGGCGAGAAGGCGACGGCGTGCGACTCGCCGCCCGGCGGGCCATAGTAGCCCACGACTTTCGCCGTCGCTGTACTGATGAGGATGGCCGGACCAACACCACCTATGGCGAGATATTGTCCATCTGCTGACCATGAAGCGGCGTTCGAAGCTGCGGTACCACCCCTTAGAGAGGTGGGGCCGGTATAGGTGACAACATGCTGACCCGTCAGGGCATCCCACATCTGCACCGTACCATCGTTGCTGACCGAGGCGATGCGCTTGCTATCGGGCGACCATGCCAGGTCAAAGATGGCGTCACTGTGTCCCCGGTAGGTGTAAAGCGTTGCTCCATTGATGGGATTCCAGACCTGCACCGTATTATCCAGGCTGCCAGTTGCAATGTATTGACCATTGGGCGACCATGCCAGCGCCAGCACATCGGCGGAGTGGCCGCGATAGGTGAGGACATGACCGCCGTTGCCGGCGTCCCAGACCTGCGCGGTATGATCGCCACTGGCCGAAGCAATGCGCTTGCCATCGCGCGACCACGCCACCGCGCTAATGTAATCCGATTGCCCGGAATAGGTAAAATGCTGTGGAGGCGTCATAAAATGCCCGACAAAGGCTACATCATTGCCCACATTGGTAAATAAAAAGAGGGCAGCAACCAGAATAACTACAATGCCAGGAATGATATAGAGACGCCTGCGCGAACGGCGCTTTGGCCTCGGCGTAAATTGCTTATCTAATATTGACATGAGCATGAATCTCCTTTTAGCATAGAAGAGATACAAGACAATTATATACTACGTGGCGGTTTCCATGACATTCACAATTGCCAGGACGGGAAATGTAAACTTGCGGTGATTCTGGCAATCCTTTATAATAGCTGCGCGTCTACTGCTCATTTGACGAAGCAAAATACCATGTATTAGATGGAATGTGAAAAGTGACATGCAAATCAGCGAACCTGCCGAATATGCCATTTTAGGCTTGCTTGAACGTCAACCCATGCATGGCTACGAGATGTTTCAACAGTTTCAGAGCGGCACCCTGGGTCAGATCGTCCACCTGGAAATGAGCCAGATGTACGCTTTCCTCAAAAAACTTGAACGTATGGGATATATCGAGGCCGAGTTAGAAGCTCAGGGGGTGCGTCCTCCGCGCAAAATCTTTCATCTCACCGAACAGGGGCGCGCTACTTTCCACGCCTGGCTCACCACGCCTGTTGAACGTCCGCGCGAGATTCGCCTGCTTTTCCTCATCAAACTCTATTTCGCGCAGGCGCTTATCCCCGCGCAGTTGCCCCACCTGATCGATCTGGAAGTAGCTGCTTGCCAGAAGTTCCTGGCGCATCTCGAAGCCCGGCATATTCCCGATTCGCACTCTCACGACACTGCCTTCCTCGATCATATAGTGTTGCGTAGCCGCATCCACCAGACGCGCGCCCTGCTCGACTGGCTCTATGAATTGCAGGCCGAGTTCGCCGGGATGAGATAGAGTGCAATTTGGTGCGATAAAATTGATTTGACGCGGAGTGCCAGGGCGACCGCGCGGGTTGCCCTGGATGATTTGACGCTCTTCCACAGCTATGCTACTATCTGACAGGTGAACTAATTTCTTTTTCGGCAATCATTGAACGTCTATTTGCTCTAATGCAGAGGTATAATATGGAATTCGCATCAGTAACAGCAACGGTGACGGGGCTTTCGGGCCTGGCAACTGTATCGAATTATTTCTTCATCGCGGCGTGTGGCCTGCTGGTTGCCATGACGCTCGCCTACCTGTGGTATGCTATTGGCTCGGCTCGCCTGGCGAACAACATCGCGGTCGCCGAGGCAAAGAGGCGCAGCCAGGCGCGTAAGGCGAAGGCAAGTAAAGCGGCTACCGTAGCAGTCGCGGCTGAAGGCGGCGTCACTACGCTCGTCAAAGACGACGTGGTCATGCGCGAGCAGGCCGATGGTGAAACACCCATCGCCCTCAATCGCGGCATCATCATGGTTGGGCGCGCCGCAAGTACTCTCGGCTGGTTTACCGCTTTCCTGCTGTTCGTGTCGCTGCTCATACGTGCCATCATCGAGCAGCACGCGCCGTGGAGCAATCTTTTTGAGTTTAGCCTGAGCTTCACGACCGCTCTCTTGCTCTGCTATCTGATCTTCGAGGCGCGTTTTCATGAGCGAGTGCGCGCCTGGGGTCTCTATATAGGCGTGTTGTCGATCATCACAGTGGGTATCGCCGTCTACCTGGGCATCACCTACAACATGATTAATGACTCGACGGCGCTGATTCCCGCGCTGCAAGATAAGCCCATCCTGGCTATCCACGTCGCCACCGCCATTTTCGCCTACGCGCTCTTCAGCGTGGCTTTTGGCGCGGGCGTAATTATGCTGGTGCAGGGCGGCGAGGGGCGGCGTTTCGCCTGGCTTCCCTCGGCTGAAGCTGCTGATGAACTGGCCTATAAAGCCGTCATTGCCGGTTTCCCCCTGCTCGCGCTGACGCTCATCCTGGGCGCGTACTGGGCCAACTACGCCTGGGGCCACTACTGGAGCTGGGACCCGAAGGAGACTTCAGCGTTGATAACGTGGCTGCTCTACGCGGTCTACCTGCATGCGCGCGGCATTCGCGGCTGGCGCGGCAAACGTCTCGCCTGGCTACTCACCATCGGTTTCGTCGCCACGCTCTTCACCTACTACGGCGTCAGCTTCTTCGTACCCAGCCTGCACAGCTACGCGACGCCGCGCTAAGTCATCAGAGCGCCCGCAGCAACCGGTAAATGCCTGGGTCTTGCTGGTAGCCCAGTTTGCGATTGATAGCGAGCATGGAAGCATTCAGCGAGTCATTGTCGGTCAGTATTGATTTCGCGCCATATCTGCGGGCGCATTGGATCGCCAGTAGTTTGAGAGCGAGAGCGACCTTGCGCCCGCGATAGGCGCGATCAACACCAGTGAATGCGTTATGCATAGAATTGTTATGCTCGTAGTAGCCAACTGCGGCCAGCCCAACCCACCTGTCACCATCGGCGGCGATAATCTGCCCATCCGCGCGAAACCAGCTCGCCTCAAATACATGCTTGCGAAATGCCTCGAAAGGCGGAAACGACCAGCCCTCGTTAGAAGGATCATCGGATGCGCAAAGGCGATTGATCTCATAGAGTTTCTGCTGCGCTTCCAGTGTATTGCCGAGGTCAGCAAGCGTGAAGAATCGAATACCGGACGCTTCAACGGCTTCGACAGTTCCTTTGAAACGGGACTCGTCGAAAATGTTAAGATCGAGATGTGATTCGAAGGTGTGACGCTCGATGCTGAAGCCATGCTTCTCAGCAAATTGCAGGCATAGAGCGCAATCATCCCAGGCTTCGCTCTCGATATAGGTTGCATTCTGCGTGCGTATAAAAGCGATGGCATCCTCAAGCAACAGGGTACCGATGCCCAGGTGACGGTGAGCAATATCGACGATGACGCGCGTCCAGAAGTGACCTGGCCTCATCCAGGAATTGCGCAACACTGTATGAAACCCTACCATTTGTCCCTTATCATCCAACGCCGCTACGCGCCGATATATACGGTCGGCAGCAGCATTGCGCAGCCATTCGCGCAGTTTGTCTACATTGACCGGCTCGCGGTCAACCATATTCATAAGCTCGGCAATACGAGGCAAATGATCGAGATCGTTGACAGGACGTAACTGCACTGGCATAGCGAGTCCTTTCTATTGCTGTTCACCTGTCAGCTTACCTATGCTGAACGTTGACGGCTGGATACATTAATGACCAGAAACATCTGCCGCTGTTCTGTAGGGACAAGGGGCGTGGTGGGGTGAATGCGGGGGCCTTGTGCTTGTCCTCGTCCAGTTCACGCAATTTGGCGAGACATCATCAAACTCCAATAGAATCTCGCCACGACGAGGACGAGCACAAGGCCCCCACCCTCCTCCACATCCACCCCTTGTCCCTACAGGACGGGGCGAACGCTTCCAGCCATTACCCTTTCAGGTCAACAATATTCAGAGTTTAGCGTCCTGCTACTGCGATTTTCTCGGCTACCGGGACGATTTCGGTGGCGAGCAGGTCGAACGGTTCGAGGTCGGAGACGTTTTGCAGGCTGAATATGGCCTGGTCAATGCCCAGTTCGGCCAGTTGCCCCAGGTGTTCCAGCAGGGCTGCAGGGGTGGTGGAACCGTTGCGCCCGTCGCGCGTCAGGCGATATGAACTGAGCGTGGTCTTCTCGATCTCCTCGTAGGGGCGACCGATGGCGGCGCAATGCTCGCGCAGCACATCCAGTTTGCGCTTGAGTTCGGGCAGTGGCAGGCGCGCAAAGAGATTGCAGGCATCACCATATTGCGCGACCAGGCGCAGCGTCTTGCGCTCGCCGCTGCCGCCAATCAAGATGGGCGGATGCGGTTTCTGCACGGCGTGCGGCGAGTTGAGCGGACGCGCGAGATGGTAGTATTTGCCCTCATAGGGAGCATCGTTAGCTGCCCACATCTGGTGCGCGATTTGCAGCGTCTCCTCCAACCGCTCAAAGCGTTCCGCGAGCGGCGGAAATGGCACACCCAGGCCGCGATGCTCTTCCTCATTCCAGGCCGCGCCGATGCCCAGATAGGCGCGGCCATGCGAAAGTACATCAAGCGTCGTCACCGTTTTAACCAGAATGCCAGGATGCCGGTAGGTAACGCCAGTGACCATCGTGCCAAGTTTGATGCGGCTGGTGCGCCCGGCTGCGAAAGCCAACGCGCTGTAACTCTCAAGCATCTCCAGTTCGGGTGGCCCTGAGAAGCCAATCTGGAAGAAATGGTCCATGACCCACAAACTATAAAATCCCGCGCGTTCGGCGCGTTCTGCTATCAACCCAAAGGTATCGCCCAGTTGCTCCTGCCCATTGGGCCACGTAAAGTTAGGGACCTGTAATCCAAGTCGCATGAAGTGATATTCTCCGTTCTGAATCAGGCTGTGGAACCCGGCGCTTACTTTTGCACAGGTATTATACAAAGGAAAGTGAGAAAGAGGCAAGGGAAATTGTTACTTGACGCCGCTTTGCTCATCTCATAGAATGAAGGCAACAAACACACATCATTGCCACACCACATAAAAAGAAGCTGTATCTCATCCATCGTCAAATGAAGCCAGGCGCGTGCGAGGAGGGCCAATGTCAACAATACATACAGGGGATGAGTGGTTGAGCCTGAGCGAGGCCGCTGAGATGCTGGGCATCCATCCCGCGACAGTGCGTTTATGGGCGGATCGCAACGAGATACCCACACGCCGCACCAGCGGGGGACACCGCCGTTTTCGCCGCGCGGACATCGAGGCCCGCTTGCGCCAGGAAGTCGAACACAAGCCGCATCCCGCCGCGCAATTGCTTGTGCAGAGCGTACTGGGGCGCGTGCGTTTCGCCTTCACCGATGGCACCCTCAATACTTTCTCCTGGTATGCCCACTTTAACGAGGCGGCGCGGGAAGGCTTTCGCAGCCTGGGACGCCGCGTACTCGAATTGCTCTTACGCGCCCTGGCCGACGGCACTTCCGAGGACGAACTGCGCTCCGAAGCGGTACAACTGGGCAAAGCTTACGGCTCCATCACACGCGACTCACATGTTCCCGTCGCTGATGCCGTGCGCGCCTTCCTCTATTTCCGCAGCCTCGTCGATGAAAGCGTGCTGCAACTGGCCGAAGTGCGCGGCACACGCGATCACCAGGACATTCCCTGGGCCGAAAGCCTCTACCAGATACAAACCCTCACCAATGAGATTTTGCCCGCGTTGATCGAGGCGGCACAGGCGAATGGGCAGTGATAAGCGGAACAAATTCCCCTCCTGCCAACGTCTACAGTAAATAGACGCTCTTCTATTGTATTCTCAAAGTATCTATGTTATTTTTAGAGAAAAGCAAGGATGCGAGCATGTCAGCAGAGCATGGAGAGACTGGCGAATCCGGCAGCGAAATGACGGGCGAGGAACAAAGATATTCTTCTAACCCTGATCCACAAACGCCTGTGCCTGTTCCTGCTTTATCCATCGTACCTGACCCGCAGACGCCTCTTCCCAATATCGTATCAAAAGCTACAGTCATCAATCCATCGACGCCGCCTGTTGCCGTCCTAACACCTTTGACTGTAGCAAGACCCGATACTATGCGTCGCTTGCCGGTAACGACGGCTCCTCAAATATCGTCCTTGACGGAGTTCAGGCGCAGAAAGCATGTGCGCAAAGTGTTTCTGCGGCACCTGTCACGCAAGCAGTTGCGCGCGGCGCGAGTGCGAGAACGCAATGCCAGCCACCGCCTCTGGACAACCATCGGTACTACTGTGCTATCGCTGCTGCTCGTGTTTCTCTCGCTGGGCGGCGCTACAGCATATGTGGCATATAAATTTATCACCACCACACAGAAAAACTATGATAATCGCTTGCTTACCATCCAGGATTTGTTGCCGCCCGACAACTTGAGAATTTATGATAGCAAAGGCGTTCTGCTGGATCAGATGGCGGATCAGGGGCTACATACAACCGTCACCTTTGACCAGATCGCACCCGACTTGCGTAATGCCACCGTCGCCACCGAAGATAAGGACTTCTGGACGAATCCCGGCGTTGACCTGCTGGGCATTGTTCGCGCATTGTTAGCAAACCTGCAAAATGGGCGTATCGTCGAGGGTGGCAGCACTATTAGCCAGCAATTGATTAAAAACCTCGTCGTGGGCAATGCGTCCACCATCGTGCGCAAGCTGGAAGAGATTGTGCTGGCCCCGCAACTTAACAGCCACTATACGAAAAAAGATATTCTGAGCATGTACCTGAATACCATCTACTACGGTCATCTGGCCTATGGCATCGACGCCGCCGCTACCGTCTACTTTGGCCTGCAAGACCAGCCGGGTCGCTCCGCCGCCTCGCAACTTGATCTCGCGCAGTCCGCCATGCTGGCCGGTTTGCCGAGCAATCCGACCTTCTTTGATCCAGCCGTGAATTTTCAGGGCGCGACCGACCGCTTTGAAAAAATACTCGGCTTGATGGATAGTCAGGGCTATATCTCCAACGTGGAACGCTACGATGCTATCAATGAAGAGCAAAGCCTGCACTTTTTCAAGTTCGGGCTGTCGCTGCACGATCTCGCGCCGCATTTTGACAATTTTATTCTCGATCAGCTCACGTCGATGTATCACCTGAAAAATCGCAGCGACCTTTCGCGCTCAGGCTTAATCGTCTATACTACGCTCGATCTCAATTTGCAGAACAAAATCCAGCAGATCATGCAGGATCATATCACGCAATTGCGCGATACGCACCACCTGACCAACGCCGCCGAGGTGCTGATTGATTTTCA
>DASTKD010000139.1:0-4304 GCA_035716135.1 Ktedonobacteraceae bacterium | reverse complement strand
ATCAGTGTCCAGTGGCGCAGCGCGATGAGAAGGGTACCGAGCGTTTCACTCGCCGTCCCGTTTGCGGCCGTTGTACTCAGGGTCACCAGTAAGAGCCCACCCAGACCAAAACCGACGACAGCTATGGCGAGTTCCGCAATCCTCATGCCCGCGTAGCCAAGAGCGAGCGCCGGATGCTGCCGTTTCAGGATCGGATACAGCGCGATCGCGATTCCGACGGTGGCGACCCCTTCGATGAGCCCAATCAGCGTTGCCGCGATCATGAGCTGCGAGTGGGTGCTGACTTCGGCCAGAAAATTGGGGGAGCCCAGTAGTGGTGTGATCAGCGCATTGCTGAGGATGAATGTCGCGGTCGAAATGAGAAACAGCGCTCCCACGAGTACGGCGGTTCTTCTGTTCGGGTTCATGTCTTCCTCCATTGGTCGTTGCTGCATTCTTATGGGTGAGGTGATCATCTTTGTCTCCTTCTCGTTGCTAAGTGTTTTCGTTTGTGTCATGAGTCTTCTCCTTCTTCAAGTTCTGCTGTGATGACGACTTTTCCTCGGGCGTGTCCTTCTCCATAGTACCGGAGGGCTTCAGCGACCTCACTTAACGGGTAACGTCTGTCTATAACGGGTTTTACTTTGCCGACTTCAATGAGTTCTTTCATAAAAGCCAAATCCTTGTTCGGTTTCACCAGCAAGTTCCCCATTTTCTTCCTTCCGGTCATTGAAATCCATGGTCCTATCAGCAGACCCTGGAAGATTTGAGCCATGGAGCCTCCGGTCGCGACATACATTCCCCTGGGACTCAATGCACGCTTGTAATCGAAAATCGAACGGTATCCCGCGGTGGCAACAATCAGGTCATACCGCTGCCCGTTTTTGCTGAAATCTTCTTGCGTGTAATCAATGACATGATCCGCGCCAAGCGAGCGCACCATGTCTAGACTCCTTGTGCTGCACACGCCAGTCACTTCAGCCCCGAAGTATCTGGCAATCTGCACCGCAAAGGTACCGATACCACCAGACGCACCATAAATCAAAACTTTTTGCCCCGCCTTCACCTGTCCTTTGTCGCGAAGAGCCTGCAGTGCGACGAGTGCTGCTTCAGGTACTGCCGCTGCTTCCTCAAACGATATATTGGCCGGTTTCAGGGCCAATACATTTTCAGGAACACAGACATACCCTGCATAACCGCCCCTACCACAGTTGGATAAGTCCCCGAAGACCTCATCGCCTGGCCGAAACTGCTTTGCGTTTCTGCCAACCGCTTCAACCCGCCCCGCTATGTCACTTCCGGGTATCTTGAGTTTTGGTTTGAGAAGTCCGAACCCCAGGCGGACCACGAACGGTTTTCCTCTCACGAGTATCAGGTTGGAATACGTCACGGATGCCGCATGAACTTCCACCAGGATTTCATCGTCGCCTGGGGTTGGCTTTTGGACCTCTTCAAGTTTAAGAACATCCGGTGGTCCGTAGTGTGTATAGACAATCGCTTTCATACGTGTTCCTCCAAGCTTGTTAGGATTTGCTAAAACAATCGCTTCCATCTGTGTGTCTCCTTTTTTTTGAACGAGAGTGATGAGTTTCATTGCCATCTGGCACTTCGGCCTCGCCGGGTTTCACGCAACTGACCGAGAGCAATGGCACTCCGAGATCACGCACTTTTCGGAGTAAGCCATGCAGCGCGGCCTGATCGACCACCGGGCCGGTTAAGAGCGTCTCGCCGTTGTCTTCCAGTGTGAGGGTCAGGCCCCCAAACCAGTCTGTCCACTCGCGACCCAGATGACCCTTGATTCTGATCTGATAGACCGGTGGCTGACCTGCATCACTTTCTGAGTTGATTTTGTTTGACATGACCCTGTACCTCTTGTGGCCGGTCATCTCCGTCTGTGCCACTTGCTTCATGTACCAGTCGTGTATCTTCTATCAAGGAGTATATCTTCACTATGGGAGGAACAGAGAGATACTAAAGGAGTGTTTGGGGTATGGTTGTGGGAGTACTGATACGTTGAGATACCAGGTGTGCAAGCAAGACTACAACAGACCCAACTCGCGGGCACGTGCGACCGCTTCGGTGCGCCGTTGGACCTGGAGCTTGCCAAAGATTTGCTGATTGTGCCCTTTCACCGTACCCAGGGCGAGGAAAAGCCGCTCGCTAATCTCCTGATTCGAGAGTCCTTGCGCAATGAGGTGGAGGACTTCTAACTCGCGGGGGCTGAGTGGCTCGATCAGGGGCCGGGCAGGAGGCCGAGACGAGTTGTTTTCGCTCTGCTGTTTCTCGGCTTCAAATGCTGCCAGGAGTTGACGGACATAGTTCGGGACGATCCCGTGTTGCGCGGCCTCTTCCAGCAGGACCGCCATGGGTGAGCCTTCGTCCACAAAGCTTCGGACATAGCCCTCCGGCTCAGCCAGCGTCAGGGCGCGTTCCAGCGGCACCAGTGCAGCCGGGAGGTCGCCTTGTGTCTGGTAGGCGAGCGCCTGCAGCAGCAGGATTTCAAGTACGTTTCCCATCCGTCCGCCCGCTTGCGCTGCTGGCAGGAGGCGCTCCAGCAGCCCCACTACCCCATGCATGGAGCCGTCTGTGCGGTCGCCTCGATAGCGGGCCAGGGTGATGTGGTTGAACTCGCACAGGTAGCTGAGGTCGTCCGAAACTTCCAGGCCCTGCTCATGCGCCCAGCCGAGGGCTTCACCCAATCGACCCTGGGCCACCCACACCCGTGTCTTCCACGTCGCGACCGGACGCACATTCGGGGAAAAGTCACCGTCATATAGGCGCTCGGCCTGATCGAGCAGGTCGAGCGCGCCGTCCAGATCGCCCTGGGCCTCCTGTATGCGAGCCATCGCCACGCACCAGCGATACAGGTTTTGCGGCAGCCCTGCGAGTTCACCCAGCGCCTGGCTTCTCAGCAGGTGCTGCGTGGCGGTCTTCAGATCGTTATGCTCGCGGTGGAGCGCGCTCATGCCCACGTACATGTCCGCCGCTCCGCGCAGTGCCGGCGCGCCCGGCTCCGTCGCCCACTGCAATGCCCGCTCATAGGTGGTCATGGCCCCGTGAAGACGGCCTTGCGCAATCTGTATATCCGCCAGGACGATGGCGCAACCGATGGCGCCAGAGATGTTCCCGGCTAGCCGCACATTCGCCATGCCATCGGCAGTCATCCGGTGCGCTGCCTCGAGATCCCCGCTCGTCCAGGCGGCGAGCCCCAGTTGCGACGCTGCCCCTCCGCGCATCAGATGATCGTCCTCTGCTGCGAGGTCGAGCGCCTGCCGGGCGTTTTTCACGGTCTCGGGCATATCGCCAATCGCCAGGGCCTGTCCGGCACGGATAACGGCGATCATACCCGGCAGACGGCGAAATTCCGCTTCATCCACGACGACCATCCCCGCCGTGGGGGGTTCTGGTCGCTCGCTCATGTCGGCTGTCGTAGCCAACCAGCGTTCGGCGTCCCGCAGCCGGGCCTCCACACCCTCAAGCACGCCGCTAGACACTAACACCGAGGCATACCCAGCGCTGAGTACGGGCCTGAAGCGGACCAGTTGGTCAGGCAGCAGCCTTAGCCAGCCCAGCAACGTGGCCAGCTGTCTATTGCGGCTCATGGCTGGCATGGCCAACTCGACCAGGTCCGCTGCTCGCGCGAAATCACAGGCTGCCAGCGCGTGGCGGATCGCATTGTCCGCCGAACCATGATGTTCGTACCACTCGCTGGCGCGCCGATGCAGAGTCGCTACCTGGTCGGGCTGCTCCGCCATCAAATGCGCCTGGAGGACTTCAGCAAACAGGTGGTGATAGCGATACCAGTGGCGCGTGTCATCGAGCGGAACGACAAAGAAGTTACCGCGCTCCAGGGCCTCCAACCGGGCGTTGCCTCCCTCCAGGGTGGTGACGGCATCGCAGAGCGGGCCATGCAACCGGTCGAGAATGGCGGTCTGGAGCAAGAAGCTGCGAACAGGTGCGGGCTGACGCTGCAGGACCTCTGCGACCAGATAGTCCACGATGTAGCGGTGGTTTCCCGCGAAGGCCCGGATGAACGCGGGAACATCCTGGTGTCCCTGCAGGGAAAGCGCGGCTAATTGCAGGCCGGTAATCCAGCCTTCGGTGCGGTCTGAAAGTCGGGCGATGTCTGCCGCCGACACGCATGGCCCACCGCACGCCAGTCACGGGGGCATTCGTTTTGCGTTTGTCGTGAGACGGGAACCGGAGGAGTCCCTTGCTTGGGGCGAGCGAGCGTGTCCTGGCACACCTGGGACATTCAACCAGCGTCACGAAACTCGCCAGAAAACGTTGGAGGTCGATGGAAACCACCCCAGGAAACGTGCATT
>DASTKD010000138.1:0-18170 GCA_035716135.1 Ktedonobacteraceae bacterium | reverse complement strand
CTGCTGCCTATCTGCATCGTGGGCGCGCTGGTCTTCGTCTCGCAGGGCATGATCCAGAACTTCAACGCTTACACGACGGTGCATACCCTCAACGGGCAGACACAGCTCATCGCCCAGGGGCCGGTGGCCTCGATGGAGATCATCAAAGACCTGGGTACCAACGGCGGCGGCTTCTTCAACGTCAATTCGGCGCACCCCTTCGAGAACCCCAACGCCTTCACCGCCGTGCTGATCGTCCTCTGCGAACTCTCGCTGGGGGCGGGGCTGTTCTACATGTTCGGCAAGTGGGTGGGCAACACGAAGCAAGGCTGGGTGTTGTGGATTGTCTCAGCCATATTGTTCGTCGTCGGCGTGTTCATCGTCATCCCTGCTGAACAGGTCGGCAATCCGCTCTTGACGACAGCCGGGGCGAACCAGGTGGTCAGCGCTACACAAACAGGCGGCAATATGGAAGGGAAGGAGACACGCTTCGGCATCACCATCTCGGCGCTCCAGGAAGTGACCACGACCGCCACCTCGACGGGTACCGTCATGAGCTTCCACGATAGTTATACACCCCTGGGCGGGTTAGTACTCATCGCCAACATGGCGCTCGGTGAGATCATCTTTGGAGGGGTCGGCGCAGGGCTTTATAGCATGTTGATGTTCGCCATCATCGGAGTATTCATCGCAGGCCTGATGGTGGGACGCACGCCAGAGTACCTGGGCAAGAAGATCGAACGCAAGGAGATCATGATGGCGGTGCTGGCATTGCTGGTCTCGCCCCTGGTGATCCTGGGCTTCGCTGCCGTCGCCACGGCACTACCGGCGGGCCATGCAGGACTCACAACGGGAGCCGGCAACCTGGGGCCACATGGGCTTACGGACATTCTGTATGCCTTCACCTCTACCAACGCCAACAACGGCTCGGCCTTCGCCGGATTGAATGGCAATAACCCCTTCTATAACTGGACACTGGGAATGGCGATGTTGATCGGGCGCTTCGCCGAGGTCATCCCCCTGCTGGCTTTAGGCGGCGCGCTCGTCAAGAAGCGCGTTGTGCCTGCCGGATTGGGAACCTTCCCCACCACCACGCCACTCTTCGTCGGCCTGCTGATCGGCGTGATACTGATTGTGGGCGCGCTGACCTACTTCCCGGCCTACGCACTGGGGCCGATTGTCGAACAGTTGCTAATGCACGCAGGGAAGGTGTTCTAAGATGCAAACCGATAAGATACAACCCGAAACGCAGGCCGATGGGTTAGAGACAAAGCAATGGAAGACGCGCCGCAAGGGGGACCTCTCGATCTGGGACCCGAAGATCATCCGGCGCGCCATCCCCGACTCTTTCAAGAAGCTGGACCCGCGCGTGCAGGTCAAGAATCCGGTCATGTTCGTGGTGGAGATTGGCAGCGTGGTCACTACCGTCGAGTTTGTGCGCCTCTTGTTCGCTCAATCCACGGCAAGCCTGGATCGCACCCATCTCAACTTTGAGATCTTTTTCGTGCTGGCGGTCGCCATCTGGCTGTGGTTCACTGTTGTCTTCGCCAACTTTGCCGAGGCGATGGCCGAGGGACGCGGCAAGGCCCAGGCCGATACCCTGCGCCGCGCGCGCTCTACTACGATGGCGAAGCGGCTCGCCAGTGCTGATCGCTTCGGGAAAACTGAGGAAGTAGCCGCGCCCGAACTGCGCAAAGGCGACCTGGTGCTGGTCGAGGCCGGAGAGGTCATTCCCGGCGACGGAGACGTGATGGAGGGCGTGGCCTCAGTGGACGAGTCGGCTATCACCGGCGAGTCGGCTCCCGTTATCCGGGAGAGCGGCGGCGACCGCAGCGCCGTGACAGGCGGCACGCGTGTCCTCTCGGACTGGATCGTCGTGCAGATCAGCGCTAACCCCGGTGAGACCTTCTTAGATCGCATGATCGCGCTCGTGGAGGGTGCCAAACGCCAGAAAACCCCCAATGAGATCGCGCTAAATATCCTGATCGCCGCCCTGACCATCATCTTCCTGCTGGTGGTCGTTTCGCTCGAACCCTTTGCGATCTACTCTGGTCAGGCGGTTTCGGTGACAACACTCATTGCGCTGCTCGTCTGCCTGATCCCTACCACCATCGGAGGTCTCTTGTCGGCCATCGGCATCGCGGGCATGGACCGCATGGTGCAGCGCAACGTGCTGGCAATGAGCGGACGGGCGGTGGAGGCGGCGGGCGACGTAGATGTGCTGCTGCTGGACAAGACCGGCACTATCACACTGGGCAACCGCCAGGCAACGCGCTTTGTTCCGCTACACGGCGTAGATGAGCGCGACCTGGCCGAGGCGGCCATGCTCTCCAGCCTCTCAGACGAGACCCCGGAAGGCCGCTCCATCGTGACCCTGGCACGCGAGAAGTACGGCCTCACCGGCGTTGTAGACCCGGCAGCGACATTTATTCCGTTCTCGGCTACGACCCGCATGAGCGGCGTTGATACGCCTGGAAACCAGAACGGCAAAACAGGTATGCACTCCATTCGCAAAGGTGCAGGCGACTCCGTTGCCGCTTACGTTGCGGAGAACGGCGGCACGAGTAGCGACGAGCTGAAAGTAATAGTGAACGGCATCGCCAGCGCTGGCAGCACTCCTCTGGTAGTAGCCGAGGTGAAGACTGGAGCTGACGGCACAGATGGTCATGCGCGCGTACTGGGGGTGATTGAACTCAAGGATATCGTCAAGGGTGGTATGCGCGCGCGCTTCGATGAACTGCGCCGCATGGGTATCCGCACCATCATGATTACCGGCGACAACCCGCTCACCGCCGCCGCTATTGCCAGAGAAGCAGGTGTGGATGACTTTCTGGCGCAGGCCACACCAGAGACCAAGATGAAACTCATCCGCGAACAGCAGACAGGCGGACGCATGGTTGCTATGACGGGCGATGGCACCAACGATGCTCCGGCACTGGCACAGGCCGATGTCGGCGTCGCTATGAATACCGGCACACAGGCAGCCAAAGAAGCTGCCAACATGGTCGATCTTGACTCCAACCCCACCAAGCTGATCGAGGTGGTCGAGGTAGGCAAGCAACTGCTCATCACACGCGGCGCGCTGACGACGTTCAGCATCGCTAACGATGTAGCAAAGTACTTCGCCATCATTCCGGCGGCTTTCTCGATCACCTACCCGCAATTGCAGGCGCTCAATATCATGCACCTGGCGACGCCCAACAGCGCGGTACTCTCGGCAGTGATCTTCAACGCGCTCATCATCATCGCACTGATCCCATTAGCCTTACGTGGCATCAAGTATCGAGCGATCGGGGCGGGTCCGCTGCTGCGGCGCAATCTGCTAATCTACGGCATCGGTGGCATCATCATCCCGTTTATCGGTATCAAGGCCATCGACCTGATCCTGCAGTTCTTACATCTGACCCTGGGGTAGGAAAAGAGAGAGCAAACGATCAGATGGGAGTTGCCCTTGCAGCGACAATGCCCATCTGATTGTAGAAGGAAACATGAGATGAAAACATTTGTGACGAAATACCTGCGCCCGGCGGTGGTGTTAACCCTGATCCTCACCATCGTGACCGGCTTCCTCTATCCTGGAGTGGTGACAGGTCTGGCTCAGTTGATCTTCCCGTACCAGGCTAATGGTAGCCTGGTGAAGGCATCCAACGGGACAATCATCGGCTCCGACCTGATCGGGCAATACTGGACAAAGCCTGGGTACTTTCATGGACGGCCCTCTGTAACTGTGAACCCTGTGACCGGAACTCCAGAACCATATGCCGCCGATAACTCCACTGCCTCGAATTCAGGACCAACCAACGCGGCCTTTATCCAAACCGTACAGCAGCGTGTCGCTGAACTGAAGAAGGAGAACCCGAACGCGCCTCCCGGCCCTGTACCAGTAGACCTGGTGACGGCATCAGGGTCAGGGCTGGACCCGGACATCTCGATTGCTGGTGCGATGTACCAGATACCCCGTATTGCCGCAGCGCGCGGACTCTTGCAGCAGATAGTTACGAAGCTGGTGACAGATCACGAGACGGGGCGCTTCCTGGGCATCTTTGGTGAACCCTATGTCAACGTACTCGATTTGAATCTGGCGCTCGATGCCTGTTCTGCACATCCTTCTTCGTGCTAACAACGAATTATATTCAATATTGGAGTACGGAACATGAGATAATAAAGCCATGCAAGAGCAACCACCCGACAAAGAACAACGAACACGCGCGGAGGGACGCCCCGCCCCGGAGGAATTGCTGCGCCGCTATAGCCTGCGCGACCGCGACCTTGCAGCGACTCCTCCTGAGAAGCAGCCATCCACAACTGCCGCAGGTGAGCAAGAGCAGAGCGAAGCGTCTCCAACTACGGCGCATTATCCGCAGCGACGCGGTCGCCTGCGTGTCTACCTCGGCTCGGCAGCGGGCGCGGGCAAGACCTATACGATGCTCAACGAGGGACACCGCCGCGAGAGTCGTGGTACCGACGTAGTGGTGGGCTATGTCGAAACGCACAAGCGCCCCGAGACGCAAGCGCAATTAGGTGATCTGGAAATCATTCCGCGTAAACGCATCATTTATCGTGGTGTGACCCTCGAGGAAATGGATACAGAGGCCATTATTGCGCGACACCCCAGAGTGGCGCTGATCGACGAACTGGCCCATACCAACGTCCCCGGCTCCAAACACGCCAAACGCTATCAGGACGTGCTGGAGATACTCGACGCGGGCATCGACGTGGTGACGACTCTCAATATCCAGCACCTGGACAGCCTCAACGACCTGGTGGCGAGCATCACGGGTGTGCGCGTGCGCGAAACTTTGCCAGACTGGATTCTCGATCAGGCCGAGGAAGTCGAGTTGATTGACATCTCGCCATACGCGCTGCGCCAGCGCATGAAGCATGGCAACATCTACCCGCCCGAACGCATCGATACCGCACTCAACAATTTCTTCCGCGAGGGCAATCTGACGGCGTTACGCGAACTGGCGCTGCGACGCACCGCCGAGAAGACCGAATCCCAGTTGCAGGAGTACATGACCGGACATGGCATTAGCGAATACCGGACGGCCAGCGAGCGCGTGCTGGTGGGCTTCGATGCCCGGCCCCACACGCGCGAGGTTATCCGCGATGCCTGGCGACTCTCTCATGGCTTGCACGCTGATTTTATCGCCGTCTGCATCCAGCCAGAGGGCTACCTCGCCTTCACCAGCAAACTCATTGGATGGCTCAAGTACCGGGGCGAGGCGAAACGGCGCAGAGAAGAGGCGCTGCGCCGCCTGGAGGAACATGCCATACTCGCCGAAGACCTGGGAGCCGAGGTGATCCGCGCCAGTAGCCCTGACATCGCGCGCAAGCTAGTAGAGATTGCTCACGAGCGGCAAATAACCCAACTGGTGCTGGGTCAACCCGCTCGTAGCCATTGGGAAGAACTTATTCGAGGCTCCATCATCAACCGCCTGTTAAGACTCGATGCCGGCATTGACATTCATCTCGTCCCGCGCAGTAGAGAGGAATAGGGAGAAGTCTTACTCAATCGTATGCTCCTTTCATTTGGTCTGGAACAGCTCACGCTGTTCATCACCCACGCTCGATGCCTCCAGCAAGATTTCGTACACCGCCGTTTTCTCGCCAGGGCTTCTCCAATCAAAGATGAACCCCCAGAAATGGCCCAGCGCTCCTACGCGCAACAGCTTTCGCGCCCGTTGGAGTTCCTCGCCGTAAAGGCGGTGCGCCGTACCCTCAATCGCCGGGCCGAGTACTTTCCCATTGTAGGTGCCGGGAGCAACGGTTACGCGCGGATCGCGCGCGATCCGCCTGGTTTTCCAGGTATCTGCTGCTGTCATAAGGTAGAGTTTGCCCTGTGAGGCTACCGTACCCACTGGAGAGCTTACTCCCATGCCATTGCGGCGAAAGCTGGTTAAAATCGTCGTGTGACCTTTGCCAGATGCGGTCAGGTACTGGCGCGTAGTTTGGGTCGTTTTTTCACTCATGATTTGTCTCCTTTCTCCAGGAAGAGATCATCTTTACTATAAGCTAACCTTTCATCCAGACATCCTGTTGAGTAGTTAGCAGGTACTCATAAAAGCGAGGGAACTATGTGAGCGATCCACTCTCAGGAAGGCAGGAAACTGGCGCTCAACCCCTGGACAAGCTCTTCGGCAAATTGCTGCTTCGTTTTGTGGAAAGGGTCAGCGCCCAAGAATCGCCGGTTAAACACCCACTGAAAACAGGGTCCCAGCAACAGGATCGCCAGGGTCAGAGCGGGAATCTGCTGTCTCATCCGTCCCAGCTGCTGCTCCTCCTCGATATAGGCGGCAACGTGTTCAAAGATGCTTTGTGGCCCGATGCCCAACGGTTGGATAGTTGCGCGGAACTGAACCAGCAGTTCGGTGTCAGCCAGGAAGGAGGCACCCATCGGGACAATCTGCTCGTAGTAGTGAACAGCAGCCCTTGCAATGGCGACCAGATTCTCGCCCGGCGTACCGCTGCCTGCCTGGTGCGCCTGAAACGTCTCGTAGAAAGCCGGTAGATGTTTAGCCATGAGCGCAAAGAAGATTTCCTCCTTATGGTCGAAATGCCGGTAGAGCGCGCCTTCGGTGAGGCCGATCTCCCGCGCAATCTCCTTGGTCGTCACGCGCGCCAATCCTTTTAGAAAGATGAGCTTTTCAGCCGCATCCAAGATTCTCTGTCGTGTTGCTCCCGCCATGTTCTTTCCTCCTATGTATGTGAATACTCACACACATATTATAGCTGGAGAAAGAACCGTTTGTCAAGGGGACAAAAGAGTTGCTAAAAAAGGGGGAGCATATACAGCCTCCTACTTTCTGTAATGTATAATTTCAACAGATTACTTGAGTAACCGCGCAGGGACATCATAACACGCATGACCCCGCGACAAAACCTGGTACCTGTACCTCTATGAAGGAGCTTCAACTTGGCAGACCTCACCCATCTTCAACACATCCGTCAGGAAATGATCGCCACAACGTCGCACATGTATATGAATGCAGGGACGTTCGGCCCTATGCCAGCCTGCGTACCCAATGCCATGCAAGAGCGCATACAACAAGAGTGGCAAAACGGGCGACTTGGCGTGTCAGGCTTCGAGAGTATGTTGACTATCTACGACAATGCCCGTCAGAGCGTGGCACATCTCTTGAACGCGCATGTCGATGAAATCGCCCTGACGGATAATACAGGCGAAGGTCTCAATGTCATCAGTTTCGGCATAGACTGGCATGAGGGCGACGAGGTGATTACCACGAACCATGAACATATCAGTTTGCTCGCGCCACTCTACCAGTTGCGTGACCGCTACGGGATCGTCATTCGCGTCGCTGACATCGGCGAAAAAGGGGACAAGCCTGTACTCAAACCTGTTGCCGACCTTGTGACGCCGCGCACGCGCCTGATCTCGCTTTCGCATGTTTCCTGGATGACGGGCGCGCGGCTCAATATCAGCGAGGTCGGCTATATGGGCCGCGAATGGGGCATCCCCGTTTTGATTGATGGGGCGCAGTCGGCGGGAGCCATTCCGCTGGATATGCACGCGCTGAACATCGATTTCTATGCCATCCCCATGCAGAAATGGCTGTGCGGCCCCGACGGCACAGGCGCGCTCTATGCCCGGCAAGATGCGCTGTCATACGTCAAATCCACCTACGTCGGCTACTGGTCCGTCAAACACGAAGAGGGCATCGAGTGGGAACTGCACGACAAGGCGCAGCGCTTCGAGGTAGGAGGACGGCAAACAGCAGCGTTGGCCGGTCAGGTCGCCGTATTGAACTGGCTAAATTCGATGGTCGGCCATCAATGGATGTACGAACGCATCGCCAAACTGAGCGCATACGCCTTTTATACGCTCTCGGAAATTCCCGGCCTCGTCATGCTAACGCCACGCCCTGGCGAAAGCGGGCTGGTAGCATTCCGGCTTGAAGGGAAAGATGATGCTGAGGTGGTGAAGGTCTTGAATGAAAAGCACAACATCCTCATCCGCAACATCCCCTCTACCCATGCTTTACGCATCTCGACCGGTTTTTATAACACCGAGGAGGAAATAGATACACTGGCGCGAGCGCTGCGCGAAATGTAAAGGCCAATCTGTAGGGACGCGATGAATCGCGTCCGTCTGTGTAGTTAGCGGACGCGATGAATCGCGTCCCTACAAACAAAAAACCGCCTGGGTGGGCGGGAGAAACGGCGACGTCCTATTTTCCCGTGGGGCTACCCCCAAAGTATCATCGGGGCTGAAGAGCTTAACTTCCGTGTTCGGGATGGGAACGGGTGGAGCCTCTTCGCTCTTGTCACCGGCTCACCTGCGCATACAGGCGGTCGTTCTTGACAGGACTTATACTACTACATCCGCGAAGTCCTGTCAAGTTTTTTTGCGCATTTTTCTTTTGTATACATTGCACAAATAACCTGTGCTGACTTTCTGGTAATCTACCCATAGCATCAGAGACAACAACCTTCTATCATTGTAACAGAGATGTATCCGTTCAGGTTAATACTATTGAACGGTCTTCTTTGTATAAAGTACACAAATACATCGATTTGGAAGGTTGTCCAATATTCCAGCAACGGTGCCGGGATAGTAGGAGAAGGAGACGAGAGGTAATGACTCCAGAAGAGGTACTGCAATTTGCCAGAGAGCGCGGCGCGAAAATGGTCGATTTCAAGTTCGTTGACCTGCCCGGCACATGGCAGCATTTTAGCGTGCCAATGCGCGAACTTGAACTTGAGACGTTTGTGGAAGGGAAGGCGTTTGACGGCTCCAGTCTGCGCGGGTTTCAGTCGATTCATGAAAGCGATATGCTCATCATCCCTGATCCCGATACCGCTATCATGGACCCCTTCACAGCAGCCCCGACCCTGAGCCTTGTCTGTAATGTGGCCTATCCCGGCCCTGGCGGAAACAAGAAACGTTATAGCCGCGATCCACGCTACGTCGCACAAAAAGCGGAAGCTTACCTGCGCTCAAGCGGTATCGCGGACACCAGTTACTTCGGCCCGGAAGCCGAATTTTTCATTTTTGACAACGTGCGCTACAACTCTACCACCAACATCCAGTTTGCCGAGATCGATTCCGACGAGGCACATTGGAACAGTTCGCGCAATGGCGGCACACCTAACCTGGGTCATCGCAACCGCCCGAAAGAGGGCTACTTCCCCGTCGCGCCCAACGATACGTTGCAGGACTTACGCACCGAGATGGCATTGCTGCTCGAAGAGAATGGTGTGCTGGTCGAGGCGCAGCATCATGAAGTCGGTGGCCCTGGACAATCAGAAATCGATATTCGCTTCAATACCCTGCTAAAAACCGCAGACAACCTGCTACTCTTCAAATACATCGTGAAGAACACCGCGCGCAGGCATGGTAAGACGGTCACGTTTATGCCAAAGCCGGTGTTTGGCGACAACGGCTCCGGTATGCACGTTCATCAAAGCCTGTGGAAAGGCGAAAGACCCCTGTTCTATGATGGCGAAGGCTACGCCGGTATGTCACAACTGGCACGCTACTACATCGGTGGACTGTTGACACATGCCCCGGCCCTGCTGGGTATCGTGGCCTCCACCACCAATAGCTACAAGCGCCTGGTTCCTGGCTACGAAGCGCCAGTGAACCTGGTCTTCTCCAAAGGCAACCGCAGCGCAGCCGTGCGTATCCCACTGACCGATTGCCCCTCGGCAAAACGTGTGGAGTTCCGCCCGCCTGACGCGACCTCGAACCCCTACCTGGCTTTCGCGGCCTTGCTCATGGCAGGTCTGGACGGTATCCGCAATGGCATCGAGCCGAGCGATCATGGCTACGGTCCAGTGGATAGGGACCTCTACCACATGTCGCCAGCCGAATTGAGAGAGATTCGCTCCGTACCCTCTTCGCTAGATGCCGCGCTGGATGCTCTTGAAGATGACCATGCCTTCCTGTTAGAAGGAGGCGTCTTCACAACCGACCTGCTCGAACATTTCGTCGAATTGAAACGCGCTCAATCGGACGAAGTGCGCCTACGGCCTACACCGTTGGAGTTCGCCCTGTACTACGACGCCTAAACCCATCCGTGCCTCCTTTTATTGGGGCCTGGCTCTATTAAAGTAGTCAGGTCCCTTCTCTGTCTCAATTTGACGTTTGCAGTATCATTATGACCTTTGCTATATTTTCTTATATTGATACGTGTTAATGCTATTCATAATGCAATACTATCTCTCATATTTGACAAAAGATTGACAGGGAAAAATTTTTATGCTATGCTTGCAGTACCGCCGATACCCTCTTTTTTATAGGGGGACAATGCACAGAAGTTATGATGTTGAATGGGAGGAACCACACATGGCGAGCAACTCATCGATTCCCGACTTTGAGGAACTTTCATCGTTCATCTCCAGCAAATTTTCCACCTTACGCGCTCCTTACATGGAATGGGCCAACCTGGCGCGCCACGCTATCCGGGGCTTGCAATATAATACAGGCAGGCTCTCCGAACTCGAAGACCTCATCAATATGCGGCGCGACGAATTGCGCAAAGCAGTGATCATCGCTTCCGAACATTTCGAAGAAGCTCTGCTTGTTGAATTGCGCAACCAGGCTCATATGAGCAAAACCGCCTGGAAATCGCTCAAAAAGAATTGTCCCATTACCATTAAAAACGGCTTTACCCTCGTCAGCTACTAATAAGGGTAATGCTCGCTTCCAATGTTATCACACGTCCTTATTTCTCAGGGGCGCACCTTGTACGCCCCTGTGAGTAGTGTTTGTCCCTGAAAACTGCATCTCGTAGAAGTTCCGCAAAATCATCCTGATTCTATTGACAAATTTCACTGCATAGATCATAGTATGCCTGTTACATATCCTTATCTGACATCTCTATTAGACCGGTCTTGTAATTGCTCACCTGTAGAAAAGAGGATGATTTGTACGAATTACTTATCCTGGCGCTGTTGATGCGCGACACTATGCATGGCTATTTGATTGCGAAAATTATGAACGACATGATCGGGCCAGAGACAAAAGTGAGTCATGGCTCGCTCTATCCCAAACTGAAGGCATTAGAGCAGGAGGGATGTATCGTCACCTGGGAGACAAAGGACGAAGTAGCGCCACATGACAGGCAGGCGCGAGCATATTCCATTACAGATGAGGGGCGCAGGCGCTTCCATTTGCTGATGATGGATATGACCGCGCATCCGGGGGAATACTCAAAATTTTTCTGGCTCAAAGTGTGCTTCTTTGACTTTCTGCATCCAGTGGAACGCCTGGAACTGGTCGATCACTATATCCACTATTGCCAGATGCACACGCATCACTTGAGAGCCGAAGCCAAAAACGTCGTGGATGGCAAAGCCTACTATCGCTCCCTCAGTCTACCGCAGCTTGAATTGACGCTGCACACCCTACGTCGCGCTAGCAGCCACTGGCAAGTTGAGTTGGAGTACGCCAGCAGCTTGCGCGAGAAAGAGATGGCAAAAGCGTTGGTGGACGGTACTCAGAATATGATATAGTTATGGTATGAAGCATTGAGACACTGGAATGTACCGAACTGGAGTTTGACTCATGGAACTGCTCGTTGATAGCTACGGACGCCGTATTAAGAGTATGCGCATTTCGATTACCGACAAATGCAACTTTCGCTGCACCTATTGTATGCCAGCCGAAGGCTTGCCCTGGCTCAAGAAAGCAGAAATCCTTTCTTACGAGGAAATCGAACGCCTCTCGCGCGTGGCTATAGCTATTGGTATCGAGCAGATTCGCCTCACCGGTGGCGAGCCTCTCGTGCGACGCGATGTTCCCGACCTGGTGCGCATGTTGCGCAAGATCGATGGACTGCGCAGCCTCAGCCTGACCACCAACGGCATCCTCTTGAAACAACTGGCCGGGCCGCTTGCCGACGCTGGATTGACTCGTATCAACGTCAGCCTGGACTCGCTGGTACGCGAGAAGTTCGCGCAGTTGACGCGCCGGGACCAGTTGCAGCGCGTGCTGGAAGGATTGGAGGAGCTTGAAAAACATCCCTCCATCCATCCAATCAAAGTGAATGCCGTCGCCATCAAAGGCTATAGCGAGGAAGAGGCTCTGGAATTCGTGCGCCTGGCGCGGCGCAAAGCCTACGTTATGCGCTGGATCGAATTTATGCCTCTGGACGCTGATCAGATATGGCGCAAGGAAGACATTCTGACCGGCGCGGAACTCAAAAGCATTATCGAAGCGGAATACGGTCCCCTGGTGCCAATTACTACAGGCGACCCCTCCGAAACTGCGCGCCGCTATACATTCAGCGACGGTATCGGTGAAGTCGGCTTCATCAATCCCGTCAGCGAACCTTTCTGTTCCTCCTGCGACCGCATCCGCCTGACCGCTGACGGACAACTGCGCACCTGTCTCTTCGCCACTGAAGAAACCGACCTGCGCGCCGTCCTCCGCTCCGACGCCTCCGATGAAGCACTCGCGCAAACCATACGGCAGGCCGTCTGGCACAAAGAACTAAAACACTACATTGGGGACAAACGCTTCAAACGCGCTAACCGCAGCATGTCGATGATCGGCGGTTAGTAGGCCGTTAGCTACAATACTGCAACTATTCCAGTTGTACGTTTCACTCATTTTACACATGCGCTACATGCATTAGCACTATGAGCGACTTTACCCAACTCCGTTACGAAAAAGCTGTTTGTTCGTCGTTATAGTCAAATAGATAATCTGTGCAGTCCAACATTTCTTACAGGCTGCTCGTTTTTGTAGCGTAAAAGCAGAAAGAGGCCACCGTGGCGCATGAAGAGGCGGATCTACTAACAGTCCGCGAAGTTGCCCAACAGTTACGGGTGGATGATACGACGGTGAGGCGCTGGATCAAAAACGGCGTATTGGAGGCTATTACGCTTCCTCATCGTGGAGCGCGTCAGGCGTACCGCATTCGACAGGCGACCCTGGATGCTCTGCTCAACCCGACCGAACAACCCGCCCACACAAATTAGGTTGACCGTAGCCAAAAGGCTTCCAACCTGCTAGACTAGTCCCAGGTACATCAGCTAGTAGTCAGGAGGCATATATGTCTACGATCACGCCTGAAAACTTATTTCAAGAACTGCGCGGCGACGATAGTTCGAGTTTCGCGGCACTTCATTCCCCGGCCTACCTTTCTCCCGGTGGGGCAGCGTATCTCACCAGGCCAGGGGTAGTTTTGCTTGCCCGCCCAATGGTTAATCTACAGGGATTAGCGGGCTTTCTGGACGGGTTCGATCCGTCGTTGCAATTTCCAGAGTACCTGCACGATCCCACCCCTTTGCCAGAGGGGGCGCAACTCAGCAAGATTGCCGGGCAGGTCTGTTATATGAGTTTCGGGCCTAAACGCACCTTCAACGCCCAGGCTGGCCGCTATTTCGACAACCTCAAGTCCTCCGGGCATGGCTCAGTCTTTGAACATGCGAGTTACAGTTTTCTGCTGTACGGCATTTCACGCAGCGTCACCCATGAAGTTGTGCGTCACAGGGCTGGATTCGGATATTCCCAGCTTAGCCAGCGTTTTGTCTCAGGCCGCATGTTACGCTTCGTCGAGCGTCCTGAATACGTTGGCGACGAGCTTTTCCACAACCAGTTCCTGGAGCGCATCGAACGCGCCTCCAGTGAATATGCCGCTCTCAGCAATCGCTTATTGGAGATGCAACAGGCGGGCGCGCAAATTCTGAGCGCAGAGGCCAAAACCGATTTGCGCAAAAAAGTGCAGCAGTGCGCGCGCTCGGTGTTGCCCAACGAAACCGAGGCCCCGCTGGTCATGAGCGGCAACGCCCGCGCGTGGCGGCACTTCATCGAGATGCGGGCCAGCGCGCACGCCGAGATCGAGATCCGCGAACTGGCAATGCGCGTCTTCCTCTGTCTCTACAAAGCCGACCCGGTACTATTTAGCGATTACACGTTGGAAAAGTTACCCGATGGAACCTACGCCGTGAAAACCGAATTTGAGAAGGTGTAGCCAAGTTATTCATAGCTCGCCGCGATACAGGCGCATACCGGTCACGGTCTGTTCATCAACCGCCTGCATCTCGAACTGCTCTGCCAGGCTCCGCGAGGCCGGATCGTTTACTGGCAGAAGCGCCTCAAAATAAATGGGGTGTCCCTGCTGCCGGGCCTCGTATTCAAACTCGAAGATGCGCACGCGCGTATTGTTGAGGGCGCTCATGAGCAAGGCATAGCCCGCGCCGCGCCTGCGGTGCTGTGGTAACACGGCTCCTTCGCACAGAAAGTGATAGGCGTGTTGACTGCGGCGCAATTGTAGTACAGTATAGCCAACCGCCTCGCCTTCCAGTCCCTCCAGCGTGCCAGCCTGCCCCCACTCGTTCAAGTCATCGTCATCATCGGTAATCAAGAACACATTCGTCGCTGCCTGTAGTTCAGGTTGCGCCAGCCATTGTTCAAAATCTGCCTCGCTCACAGGTGTAACGCTATCTGCCTCTGCCGCCTGCTGTTGGATATGCGCCAGAGTTGGAATATCTCCACGACGATACCGCCGTATTCGCATACTCTATGTTCTCCATCGTTGAAATGATAGTCTGGAACGCCTCCTAGACCCAGCTAAGGCGATAGCGCAACAATGCGCCAACGCCGCCCATCTGTTGGAGCAGCTCGTGTCCCTTAACCAGGTCGATTTCGGCACCGGTGAGGGTCGCCAGGCGCACAAGTTCATTGCGTTCCTGCTCATCCAATGGTGCCTCCTCAGCCAGCACCAGTACCTCCCCTTGCCCATGTTCAAATGCATCGCGCGTTTCTTGCAACCCGATTACACCCAGCCCCTGCGCTCGTACTGCTTCTACGAGGCGGTCCGCCCGCGCATGGGACGCCTCTTCCTCCTCTTGCGCAAGGATTGGCTCAATCTCACGCAGCACTTCATCGCGCGGCGTCCGAATATCCAGGCGTAAGATCTCCTCATGGATAAGCGGTTCAAGTTGTGAGGACAAGGCCCGGTGCAAGATGGGAATCGCCACCGCGTCCCCTGCCAGAATCACCCGTTTGGCTCCCTCCCGATCCACCAGATCCTCCAGCGCGGCAGCGGCTTCTCGCGCGAATTCCTCGCGCTGGTTATCCACATGTCGTTGATACTGCTTATGATTGAGCCCACCCGTGTTGCGCTGGCGATAGCCAAACGAATCGTCGTCCGGCCCAGGTACTTCTTCTAAAAATCCCCTGCGTGTTACGAACAGTCGTGTCGTATTCGTATCCACCAGCGCCACAACGGCCGTTTCTTGCTCATCCACCAGGCGAGCCAGTTGAAACAAATCGGGTACCGGCTCCAGGGACACCTGGTTCTCAAAAGGCACACCCGTTTCGATCACCTCGAACAGATTGCGAGCGTTGCAGGCGAACATGGCGACGCCCTGAAGCCAGGGTTCCGCATGTTCATCTAGATAGTGTTGTATACGGTTTGCGTCGGCGCGAAAGTCGTCCAGCGCTGCTCCGCGCGGTAGCAGCGTTTTTTCAATCTGACGAAAACGATCTTTAAGCATCAACATGGATGGACGCATAGCCGGTCGTCCACTATGCGGTTGCATGTCCAGGTACACACTCAGAACCAGGGCATCACCCGACTCAAAATTTGCCAGGCGTCGCAAAAGATCACGCACATCCTGCATGGTTGTTCTCCCTTCTCTCATATACAATTCATCTCTCTTCCTCCAACAAGAATCATAGCATTACCCTGTAAGTGCGTCCTGTGAAGTTGCTGAAACATAGCTGAGAATACTATGGCGCAAAACACAACCATCATTTCGTGTATAATATGCATAGGCTTTTATTAATTTTTCAGGAGGCAGACCTTATGGGAACGGGAGCATTCGTCTTAATACTCGTCTTTGGTCTACTCATCGTGGTGGGAGTTGTCGCCAGTGTGCGCCTTTATTCTCAAGGCGCGGTGGGGACTGGCCGTTTCAGGAATGTACGCCGTATTCGCACCATCAAATCCTCGCCTGAGGGCAAAATAATTGAAGACACGATTGAAGAGGTAAGCGACGAGGAAGAGCCAATTGAAGAAGCTGGCCTTTAAATACGTTTGCTATTCTACGGCTGGCGTAGCAGGCATATATCGCTCGCTCAATCTTCGTGGAGACCGCTATGCAAGACGATCCAGGCTTATTCGATGCTTTACGCGCTGATCTGGCGGAACTGACAGCTCTGCACGCTCCATCTGGCGCGGAACAGCCAGTAATCGCGCGCCTGCGTCACCTCTTTACACCTCTGGTTGACGCCGTCGCCGTAGATCACATGGGCAACCTCACGGCAACGCGCGAAGCAGCCCCGGACGCGCCGCATATCGTGGTCTCAGCACATGCCGACGAAATTGGAGCGATGGTGGCAAGCATAGAGCCGGAAGGTTTCCTCCGACTCTCGCCGCTAGGTGGCGTGCAACCGCGCCTGCTGGAAGGACGCGCGGTATGGGTTGGCGGTCAGCCCGGCGTGATAGGAGCAAGGTCGGGCCATCTAACTTCGCACGCCGAGCATGGACAGGGAGCATCCATGAGCGATCTGTACGTTGACCTCGGCGTTGACAGCGCGGCAGAAGTAGAGACACTGGGTGTGCGCATCGGCGATCCGATGGTGGTCATCTCCGAACTGCGCAACCTGGCGGGAACGCGCGTTTCTGGCAAAGGCATCGACAACCGCGCCAGTTGCGTCGTATTGTTACACCTGTTGCGCCGTCTCCAGTCTCGCGCGCTACCCTGCCGCCTGACCGCGCTGGTAGCGGTCCAGGAAGAGGTGGGCCTGCGGGGAGCAAAAGTTGCCTATGCGCGGCTACAGCCCGACCTGGCAATCGTTGTTGACACCTTCCCGGCAGCAGGCACACCCGATACACGCCACATGACCTACGCCGCTCGCGTCGGCCAGGGCGCACTCATCACCCCATCTTCCAGTTCGGAAGACTCCGGTTTTCTGCTCCCTCGAGCCACGCGCGACGCTATGATCGCAGCCGCGCAACGCGCCAATATACCTTATCAACTGGCTGTAACCAATCGCGGTGTAACCGACGCTGCGGCAGCGCACTTAGCCGGGACGGGTATCACTACCCTGGAAATAAAAATCCCCCGCCGCTACTCGCACTCACCCGTCGAACTACTCGACCTGCGCGACTTAGCGGCAGTTCTGCTACTTGTGGAGGAACTGGTGTTGCGTCCACCGACAGTTGAGCAGCTATCCTTTCTACAGGATACCGCTTAACAATACGGCAATATCCTCTCTCAGTACCTTTAACTGATGCCGTGTAAAGCGATTTGGCGGGTGCTTTCGCAGGCTCCGCGCCAATGCACGAATATTGATCAAAATGCTTGCAAAACGGATGGACTCCTCGTGATTCGGGGGCAAAAGAGTCGCTTCACCGTATCCACGAATAAGCGATAGCCAATGGCTATAGGAAATATACTCTCCGTCGCGCATATGAAAATGTCCGAGGTCGTACCAACGATTCGTGCCTCGAATCTCGCCAAAGTCGATGATGCCGGTGTATCTCCCATTTTCCTGAAATATGTGAGTCATATCAAAATCTCCGTGCGCTAGATAGCCCGGTTCACTACTCAACAAGAAATCGTAGGATGCGCGGACTCTTTCCAGTGCTACTATCTCGGAGGCGTCAAGAATTTGCTCGCCGAGATACGCCAGATCAGCCTCCCAGTATTCAAGCATAAAGGCGCGATCAGTGGCCCTTTCAGCACAGATATGTTCTATATCAGTATCGAGAAGATTATGTTTCACCCAGCCGAAGCCTTCGACTCTCATACTATTAATCCGCGCCAGGTCGCGCCCCGCTTCTACCATGATAGTCGCCAGTTCGTCTTGCGAAAGTTCGGATGACGCGCTTAGTGGAACACCCTTAATTTCGGTCGTTACCATAACTGAGCGTTGCAAGGGTTCATAGAGATGGTCAAAGTAGATGACCTCTGGAACTTTGACCTGCAATTGCCGAAGATACTTATGAACAGCCACTTCTGGAGCGAAACTCGCCCCCTCTTCTGGAAGCACACGCAGATAAAATGTCTCGCGCTGGAATATAATCCGGTAGACACAGGTAGAGACGCCTTCCGCGACCCGTTGCACATTTATCGGATTCGTGGAAAAGATACATTTGACCGATTCATAGATGAAAAAATCCATACTCTAACTCATTGTGGCATACTATGCGGAAATCACAGGTATTGTGAGACAATAGTAACAAACTTTTATAGCTATCCCAAATCCA
>DASTKD010000137.1:0-12557 GCA_035716135.1 Ktedonobacteraceae bacterium | reverse complement strand
CTGAAAAAAGTAGCTGGCCGCGTGAGTACCAGCACGATAACGATGGCTGCCAGTATCTGCAAGAGCAGTAGAGGCGTAAAACGCAGGCGCTGCCAGGGGCGACTAGCCTGTAAATCCTGAATAGCTTGTTGCCAGAGCAGTATGCTGCCCACCACCCGTTCCTGGCGTTTGGGGCGCATGAAATAGAAGAGCAGAATGACGGGAATAATCAGGCCAAAGGCGAGCGCCGCCGGAATAAGTAGGCTCATCTCACCACCTGTCCCTGTCTAAGTATCCTCTGCACAACGTCGATCAGAGCCGTATCACCTGGTATCATGGTATGCGTCATGGCGTGAGAGTGCGCGAAGGAGGCCAGTTCTTGCACATACGCCAGCAAGCGCTGCTTGTACGCTTCCAGCACTGCGGGGGTGATGCTTATATCGACGCCGCCATTGCCCTCGCTATCGCGCAAATGCCAGTCGCCCTGCAAATCCGGCTCGATCTCCTGCGGCGCGAGGATTTGCAAAAGCGCCACATCCTGGCGCAACTGGCGTAATGAGCGCAACCCTGTTTGATAACCTCCAGCAGAGAGGAAATCTGAAATGACGATGGTAAGGCCGGGGCCGGTGATGATCCTGCCAGGATCGCGCAAAGCGCGGTTCAGATCGGTTGGGCCACCCTGGGGCAGGCGGCTGAGAAATTCGCCAACCGTCCAGATAGCGTGCGTGCCGCTGCCCGCGCGGCGATACGCAACCAGGCGATTAGAGAGCGCGCCCATGATGACGCTCTCTTCGCATTTGAGCGCGATATAGGCCAGGGCAGCCGCCAGTGTAACGGCCAGCGAAGCCTTCGACGGTTCGCCATATTGCATCGAGTCGGAACAATCGATAAGTATTGTGACCGTCAGATTCTCCTCGGCCTCGAATAAGCGCAGGAAAAGCCGTTCCAGCCGCGCATAGGCTCGCCAGTCGATGCGGCGAAAATCGTCTCCGGGTGCGTAGCGACGATAGTCCGCGAACTCCATCGATGAGCCTGCCAGTGGCGAGCGCCGCCGCCCCGGTCGCCCACTCGCCATCGCCCTGCGCGTGACAAGCGCCAGGTTATCCAGTTGTTGCAGCGTGCGGGCGTCTAATGGGAAATGGCTTTGATCGGTCATTGGGAATAGCTCCTACACACCTTGATCTGTCTCCTCGATAACCGCGTCAATCAAATCTTCGGGCGTGATGCCTTCGGCGAGGCCGTCGAAGTTGAGGATGATGCGGTGGCGCAGCGCGGGATAGGCGACGGCCTGCAGGTCCGCGAGGGAGACGTTGAAGCGGCCTTCGAGCAGGGAGCGGATTTTCGCGGTGAGGATCAGGGCTTGTAGGCCGCGCGGGCTGGCTCCGTAGCGCACGAATTTGCGCACCTGTTCGG
Organism: Ktedonobacteraceae bacterium; assembly: GCA_035716135.1. Taxonomy (GTDB): domain Bacteria; phylum Chloroflexota; class Ktedonobacteria; order Ktedonobacterales; family Ktedonobacteraceae; genus CF-113. The sequence goes on along the minus strand of DASTKD010000137.1, from coordinate 11,165 downwards.
GCGCGTCTTCCTGATCGGGGTGCGTTCCCAGCAGCAGGCGCACGGCGTATTCTTTGACGTGCGTGGCTACTGGAACGGCGCGCGCCGTCTCAGTCAGTTGCAGCAATTGCTCGCCAGAGGCAACCTGGCTGGCCTGCAAGGTTTGCGTACCAACGGTGGTATCGATGATACGCATCAGGTCCTTCGCGTTGGGAAAGCGCACGAGTATTTTGAACAGGAAGCGATCAAGTTGGGCTTCGGGCAAAGGGTAAGTCCCCTCCATTTCCAGGGGATTCTGCGTTGCCAGTACAAAGAATGGTTTGGGCAAGGGATGCGTGATGTCGCCCACGCTGACAGTACGTTCCTGCATCCCTTCGAGCAGGGCCGATTGGGTTTTGGGCGTGGCGCGGTTCACTTCATCGGCCAGTATGATATTGGCAAAGATGGGGCCGGGCTGAAAAGCGAAAATGCGCCGGCTGCCTGTGGCGTTGGCCTCTGCTTGCTCGCTAACGATGGTGGTGCCTACGATGTCGGCAGGCATCAAATCGGGCGTGAACTGGATACGCGCGAACTTGAGCGACAGCGCATCCGCCAGCGTGCGCACCAGCAGCGTTTTACCGAGGCCGGGAACACCTTCCAGCAAGACATGCCCGCCAGCAAACAGAGCCAGCAGCAGTTCTCGAATAACCTGCTCCTGCCCTATCACAATGGAGCGCAATTCGCCTTCCAACCGCGTAGCCAGTTCTATGAACGAAGCTATATCCGCCTCGCCGGGCGTCTCTTCCCCCGCTTCCATTGTCGCAAGCGCGGGATCAATGCCGTTCTGCTTATCAAGCTGTTCAATCTGCGCCTCTTTATTTTTTCTTGCCATGCTGCTTTTGCTACCCTTCTAACGATATTCCATTAACATCCGTAGTAGTTTGTCACCGTTCCATGAACCACTTCGGCTGTCATTCTGAGCGCAGCGAAGAATCTCAGTCCAACGAGAGATTCTTCGCTGCGCTCAGAATGACAGATGGCTGCTCCATGAAGGTTGACAGAGTACTTACGAATAGGTTCACATGCATTCTTCATTATTTCTGTCCGTTGAGCGAATTGAAGTAGCCGCCGATAAGGTTTTTCAGGTCGGGCGGGATGTTGCTATTGTCGATGGCGTCGTGGGCCATTTGCGTGTATTGTTCGAGTACCTGCGCATATGAGACGGGGGAGCCGGGCTGCACGGTGCCGCTATCGCCATTGCTAGTGGTAGTGCTGGAGCCTGAACCGACCTGTCCTGGCACGTAAACCTGCTCGTTCTTTCCCGTCTTATTGCCCTTATCACCCTGGCCGCTGGTACCCTGATCTCCCTGGCCGGGAGACTGGCTTGAACTGGGACTGCGCCCCTGACCGGGGTTGCCGGTATTTGGCACCTGGTTGGAGGTGGCGTTGGGGCTGCTATTCGTCGATGACGCGATGGCGTTGGCTATGTTTTGCAGGGCTTGCGCCGCCTGGTTGATGCTGTTAGAAGTGGACTGATCGGTACTGGCCTGGGCAGCAGCGTTTTGGACGGCCTGTATTGCCTGGGAAATATCGCTTGAATTGCCATCGGCAACCGATTTGGCAAGCTGTTGCAAAGCTGAAGCAAGCTGGGGATTGCCACTGGCTGCGTTGGCTGCCTGCGCGATTTGCTGTGAGAGTTGGGCGCGCTGGTCGGCGGTCATGCTGCCAACCTGAGAGGCCAGCTTCTGTAGCGCGTTACTCAGACCCTTGCTGTCGCCAGTTGCCAGCGCCTTGCCAGTGGCTTTGACATTTGCATTGGTACTTTTTTGCAACGTCGAAGCGGCGGAAGCGTTGGCGCTGGTTTTGCTGCCAGCCTGCGGATCACGTAACTGATCGATTTTTTGCTGGGTCTGCGCCAGAATCTGCTGCGCCTGCGCCGCGTTTTTGGCCTGTTGAAGCTGGGACATGGCTTGCTGCAAGATTTTATCCAACTGGTCGCGTAGCTGTTGCGGCGTCGCGCCCTGGCTATCGATCACCTGGCGAATGTGGCTGAGTTGCGCTATTTGCCGGGACAGGCTGTTCTGAAAAGCTTGCTGCTGTTGCAGGGCGGCATTCACCGGATTGGGTAGCAAGAGCAACAAAAGGAAAGCAAGCATGACGACACCCATTGTTAGCAGGCGCGCGTGACCGGGGCGCAAAGCAATCGCGTCGGCGGGTGTATACGCGCTCAACCGTGATAGCGCGTCGCGCCTTTGCAGGGCAGGCAGAGGCGTGCTATCCTCGCGGTATTCCCACGCCGTCCCCAGGCGATCATGTAACGCCAGCAGCGTATCAACGCGCCGCGCGCTAGAGACCAGCGAAGGACGATAATAAAGCGCCAGTCCTGTAGCACATAAAAGGGATGCCACGATAACCACAATAGACCAGAATAAGGCAGTTGGGAACGGTATAAAGCGCGACACCAGCAACAATAGACAGGCTAACAACACGCCTGCAATGAAGCCGTTTATGCTCCAGCGCAACACCTGTTGTAGCGACAGGCGGTTGCGCCAGGGGAGCAAAGCTCTGGTGAGTTTTTGCTCAGCAGCGATTGAGTTGTGCGCCTCCGGGCGTTGTGGAGCGAGCGTTGCCATAAATGCGTGGCCTTTCATGCCGTCGATGGCTTCATTCTCTTACTGCGCAGGCGCATCCAGGCGAGAAATCGGCCAGGCGTATTGGGCTTGACGAACGCGCTACTGAGAAGAAATAAGAGTATGGCAACGACAAGACTTATCAACGTAAAGGCCAGCCAGGGCGCGAGATGCCAGCGAAAAAATGTAAAGTTCGTGACAACGCCCTGACCGCCGCTCACAACGCTATTGAGCGCGGCAATCGGATTCCAGGCGTTCAACCCCTGTACCCAGGCAATTGCATGTGGGTTGCCAGGGGGTGTACCACTGCTAATAAGATAGTACACTACCCAGTAGGCAAACATCCAGAGGACACAAAAACCGTAAGCGATAGCTGTCGAAACGTTCGGACGTTGAAACAGCGTCGAGCAGAAAAGACCAAAGGTTCCTGCTACGATGGCGGTCATGACGCAAATGAGCAACATGGCGAAGACTTGCGCTGGCGCGACTCCGCCGAAGAAGAAGACCAGGCTGAAAAGCGGGATAGAGGCGACGATCAACAACAACACGTTCGCCAGCCCCGCGATCAGCTTGCCGGTGAGCAGCGAGAATGCCGAGAGTTTCGAGCAAAGCAGCAGGTCATAGGTTTGCCGCTCCTTCTCTCCATTGACGGAGGTTGCTGTGAAGGCGGGGGCAATAAAGACCACCCAGGCCAGTTGCACCAGCGAGAGCAGCGCATAGAGTTGCGCCCCCGTCTGGCTCAGCAGGTAGACGCGAGAGCCACCGCTGAAAGCGTTGGCGCGCAGGAGGAAAACAAAACCCAGCAGGCCCAGCACGCAGAGATAAGCAATGATGAGCCAGATAGAACGCTCACGACGCAGGCGCGAGCGCAGTTCCTTAGTGAGCAGCGCCGAAAATGTCATAAGGAGGGTACTCCTTCCATGATGTTCATGTACACTTCCTCCAGGCGTTCAACCGCTTTGAGGGGCGCGAAGGAAACCACGAGTACGTTTTTGGCGAGCAGCGCGGCCAGAATGTGATGCAAGGCAAGATCATTGCCGGTAAATTCGGCATGGATGACCTGACCATTTTCATCGTCGCGCTCAAGCGAGACGCTGGAAATCTCCGGCATGTCTTTGAGTGTTTGTATTGCCTCTTCCGCGCGCTCCAGCACGCGCACCTCGATGCGCTGCGCGCCACCCAGGGCGCGTATGACGTGTTCGACATCGCCCTCAATTACCAGCTTTCCGGCGCGAATAATGGCGATGTGGCTGCACATCTCGGCCAGATCAAGCAGGATATGCGAGCTGACGACGATGGTTTTGCCCATCCCTTGCAAGGTGCGCAGCAATTCGCGGAACTCAACCCTGGCCCCCGGATCGAGACCCGAAGCGGGTTCGTCAAGCAGCAATATGCGAGGATCGTGTATCAGGGCGCGCGCCAGGCACAGGCGCTGCTTCATACCACGCGACAACGTCTCCACGGGCGCGTCGCGTTTCTCGCTTAAATTCACCAGTTCGAGCAGGTCTTTAATGGAACTGGCAAGGTTGCGGCGCGCGACACCGGAGATGCCCGCGTAAAATTCGAGGTATTCCGCCGAGGTCAGGTCGGGATAGACGCCAAAGAAGTCCGGCATATAGCCGACCTTGCGCCGGATAGCTGTGGGCGACTGCGTCACCTCTTCATTATCGAGCCACACCTGCCCCGAAGTGGGCGAGATCAAGGCCGACAGGATGCGCAGCAGCGTCGTTTTCCCCGCGCCGTTCGGCCCAATCAGGCCATAAACGGCCCCTTGCAGCACCTCCAGACTGAGGTCTTCCAGCGCATGTACACTGCCATAGCGTTTATACACATGTTGCACTTTGATCATTGCGTTGCTGTTGCTATCCGCCATTTTACGAGATCCCCTCAGTTATACATTCCCTTGCAAATTGAGCAAGGGAGCGCCGAATGCGAATGTGCCGAGCGAGCTATCATGGTTCGCAAGCTGCAAAAGGACGCGCCCGCTCGCGCCCACATATGACCCGCTATCGTTAGTAGTAAAGCTACCCTGACTGAACGAGATGTTGTCCCAGGCATGAGTATGCCAGTTGTACAGGCGAAATGGCAGAGCATCATAGGCCATCGGGGTACTACTCTGTACGTCGAGGCTGACATCGGGTCCGGTGATAGTCAGGCTGGTAAGATGCGCGGCGCTGCCGGGTGCAGCAAACTCAAAGGTCATGCTGCCCGTAGACATGGTATAGACGCCGGGAAGCAGAACCTGCGTATTGTTCGCTGCTACATCTACTACATGCGCCGCGATATAGCCGGGCGGCGGGTCCAGGGAACCCGCCAGGTCAACATTCAAAGGGGCCTGTATCAGCGTCTCGTGGAAACCGGCAGGCGCATTGTTGTTGATGGTCGCGCTGCTGGTCGAGTCTAAGGCGTTGTTGGCCCAGCCTAACAGGGTCACGGGCGCGCCGGGTACCAATAGCGGGTCGATGTTCCGCGTAGTTGTATATTCCCAGCCAGAAGTAATACCCGGATTCAGTAGAATATTACTGGCGCTTCCGTTGCCTGTAGTAGAGTTGACACATAACGATGGGGGCAAAACAGGCACAGGTAGATTGCACTGACCCGTAGCCACCAGTGATGAGCCGCCATAGAGACCTTCGCCGTCCAGCGCAAACAGCATGGAGAGGTGGCGTTGCCAGGCTGTTTTGGGTTGCGCAGGCAATTGCTCGAAAGCTGGTGAATTAGTAAGCTCCTGAATCAAATCCGCCAGAGTATTATTGGGCGAGAACGGGTTGCTATTCAGCTTCAGCGTAATGTGTTTTGTAACTCCTGCTGCTATGTACCCCAGTTTAAGCGCCTCGTTGGGAAGCAGCAGAAAAGCATCATTTAGCGCGTAGCCGAGCGTATTGGTGACGGTACCTACGAGCGCGCCATTTTGAATGGTCAGTTGGGAAGTCAGACCCTGGCGCAACTGGCGGTCTTGTTGTGACAGGATGGAATGCATCGTCCAGATATTGACATCTTGCAGGTTGACATTGCTGCCATCCTGCGCCAGCGCGACGGTGGAAGGTGAGGCTGCATTAGCATCGGTGATACCGCTCGTAGCGGTATAAAGGGTATCGGGCGATGACTGGGTAAGGCCATTGCCGGGGATATGCACCTGAAAATTCCCCTCGTTCGGCACAAAAACGCCTAGATACGTGGTTATAGAAGCGGGCGATCCATTCTGACCGAGTACGGCAATGGAGATGCTATTGCTGACGATGGCCGCGCCTTTCTGCTTGAACGCGAGCGCGTAACTGAGCAAAGAAAAAACGACGATGCTGCTCAGTATAATGCGCCAGCTCCAATCACGGCGTTTCAGCAGTGTGATGAGGATGAAACGCACGGGGCCAAGCAGCAAAATATAGCCAATCAACAGGATGCCCAGACCCCAGCCCGGTGTAGGAACAGTTTTTGGCAAGAGCGACTGCAACAATGTACTCATGCGCGCGGCCAGGACTGGCTGTTGCGGCCCACTGCTGCTGCTTGAACTCGAAGAGTGCGGAAGCAGGCGATCGCCCAGACTGCGCAGCAAAAACCCTTCCCATAGCACACTGGCTCCCGGCCAACTGAGTACGGGTTCGAGGGTGGGATCGTAGGCCAGGTACAATACCGTTCCCTGTCCCTCTTGCGCCTGCGCGATAAGCGGCGTTGTGCCAGAGGCCAGCACCACCTGCGTACCGCTTGATGGGACGAGTTGCGCCGCCACAAAAGGAGATTGCACGCTATTTGGCACGGCGCTTTGTCCTGGGCGCGCGGTGGGCCAGCCGGGAGGGAGCAGAGCAGTTCCCGCCGACAGCGTGGTTACACCATTCAAGGTGCCAGGCAGCAGTCCCGCAGGCAGCGCATCGAGGGTGCGATGTCCCTCCGGGCCACCAACCAGCAGCAGCGTGCCGCCCTGTTGCACCCACGTTTGCAAGGCGGTCAATTGCGTCGCGCTCAAGCCGCCCGTCGTGAAGCTATCCAGCACGATGACATCGAAGTTCTTGAGCAGGGCCGGTAGAGCGGGCAAAGTACTGGCATTCAAAAAATCGAGCGCCACCGAACCGCTCTGATCTGGCAGAGGAATGGCGTTGAGCGGTCCAAAACCCGAACTCTGGTCTGAAAGGACGCCAACAAACACATCCGCTGGCAACAAGGGATGAAGCGGAGCGGTCTGAGATACCACCGCATTTCCATTGCCATCGAGCAATTTTGCGTTGATGCTCTGTACATCATAGTAAAGCGGCATGTACATCGTCACCTGCTTCTGCGTGCCGTTGGGAAGCGTGATTGGAAGCTGGTAACTGGAGGTCGGCACGGTATTGCCCTGCGTCAAAAACTGCGGCAGGGCAGCCGATAGCGACAGCGTGCCACTGAAGTCCGCGCCATCGTTTTTGAGCGTCACCTGCAGCGGAATCCAGTTTTCATCGCGGTAGCGCGTCCCAAAACCTGCATTCACCTGCAACGACGGCCCGCCAGTGGCAGCGTCCGCCGATACGGGCGTGACAAAGAAAATAAGGACAAGACAGGATAGAGCAAGAGCAAGAAGATAGCGAGAAGTCCGATGAATAGGACCGACCGGAATCGAGAGTGATCTGTCATCCTGAGCGCAGCGAAGGATCTCTCTGCCGCCACACCGAGATCCTTCGCTGCGCTCAGGATGACAGAGCCGATCTGGTCGCCCTCGTCCTTCTTCTGATGTCGGTATTGAATTTGATGATCCCAATACATTGCCAAATTGCATACTCGCGTCCTTATGAATTGAGAGACAATGACGGTTTTTCAAATAAGAAAGTTCCTGTTGAGGCATGTTGATTGGATGCGCCAGCAGCAGACGCGCCCGATGGTGTCGCTACCCGTAATAAAACATGCCCATCTGGACTGATATACGCTTGCGTGTTTCCTGTAGTAAAGGAGACGTTGGTAAGAGCAATAGTATTCCAGGAACTGGTAGTCCAGTTATACAACTGGGCTTGCGCGCCAGAGCCACTGATGGAAGGCGCGGCAATCGATATGCTGTGAATCTGCGCCGTGTTTATATCCGGCAAGGTGAAAGCGAAGGTGAGACTGCCGGAGACCAGACCATAGACGCCGGGCGAGAGGATTTGCGAGTTACTGCCCGTTGCGTTCACCATCTGCCCTGAAATCAGGCCGGGTAGAAGGTTCGACGGTTCAGGGAAGTCGATATTGAGCGGAACCTGCACGAGACTATCGTGAGCGCCGCCGGGACTGACACCATTGATGGTGGAGGCATCGGTCGCGCCAAAGGGTTGATCGGCCCAGCCAATCAAAGTAGCCGGTGCGCCCGCGATGAGCAGCGCATCATTGCTATCCAACGGGCTGGCGGGCAGGCTGCCAAAGGGCGGCGTCGTGTTAAAGGGAGGGGTCGTGATGATATGTGAACTCACGACGGCGTGCGTGCTACAGGGGCCATTGCAGGGTGCGTAGACGTAGCCTTCTCCACTGAGGGCCGATAGCATCGCCAGGTGGCGCTGGAAAGCATTCTGAGGGCGGGTGTTGTGGTCATAGGGGAAATACGGCACGAGCAAATGATTGTCCCTGGCGATCTGGTCGGCCAGCGTGGCACTGGCGTTAAGCGACGAGTTATGCAACTGGACATTCACCGGTACGCTTTGTCCCGCCTGAAGATGCCCGATGTAAGCATAGCTATGAGGCATCAGTAGATAAACATCGCTGAGCGAGGTGCTAAGCGTATTTGTCACCGTTCCCACCAGCGAACCACGCTGAAGCGCCAGGTGAGAAATTAAACCGCCCTGCATCTGCTGATCTCCCTCAGAGACAATGGGATGCAGCGTCCATGAACCAGCGTCCGGTAAGTTAATGGTTGTGCCATTCTGAGCGGTGGTAAAGGTCGCATTGTTTGCCACTCTGCTATCTTGTTGAAAAGGGTCGTTGATGATGGGCTGCGCCTGCACGACGCCGGGGATATGCACCTGCACGGCTCCCTGACCGGGGGCGAAGACGCTGAAAAACGTCGTGACATGGGCAGATTGGCCGCCCTGATTGAACTGCACAATCGAGATGCTATTGATTGAGGCTCCTCTTTGATAGAAAGCCAGCCCATAGGTGAGAAACGAAAAGACGACCGCGCCAGCGAGTACGATGCGCCAGCTCCAACCAGGGCGTTTCAGTTTCTTCAGGACGAAGAGGCGCACAGGCCCGATTAAGACGATATAGCCGATGAGCAAAAAGATCAGCGCCCACACCGGCAGCAAGGTGCCGGGCTGAAGCACATCGAATAGCCCTCCGCGCAGGTACAATTCTCCCGGCCCGCTGCTGAAACGAGCCGCGAGGGCGGGAAAAAGCGACTGGTCGCCCAGACCGCGCAAAAGCAAACCCTTCCACAGTGCAACAGTACCCGGCCATGCAAGCAGGGGCGCGCTGGTCGGGTCAAAGGCCAGGAAACAAATGAGGCCCTGCCCGGCGTTGGCCTGCACAATCAATGGCGTACTGCCAGAGGCAAGCACGGTGGAGAGGCTAGAAAACGCCTGTCGCCGGGGATCGTTTGTCGAAGGCAGGGAGGCACTGCTGATGGTAATCGGTTGCGTTATTTGCGCGGGCGTCTGCCCAATATCGGCGATGTCAGGACTACCGACTGGCAGTACATTCGTGCTGGCTGGCAGGGTAGTTGCGCCATTGATTAGTACTGGTAACAATTGGGGCGGCAACGCGCCGAGCGTCTGCTGCCCCTGCTGGCCGCCAATCTCGATCAAGGCTCCGCCGCGATTGACCCACGTTTGCAAAGCCGTAAGCTGGGCTGCATTGAGAGTGCGCGTCGTAAAGTTGTCCAGGATGATAATATCAAAGTTTGCCAGGGCTTCGGGCGTGTCGGATAGCGAACTCGCGTCGAGCGGTAACACTGTGAGCGAGCGCGTCGGGTCGGGCAGCGTCGCGGCGCTCAAAGGGGCAAACCCTCCGTTTTGCGCGGACTGGTCGGAGAGGACACCAATCAAGACGGAGCCTGGGTCTACCACCGATGGCTCATCTTTGGCAATAGCGACCACTTTGCCTCGATTGTCCAGCAGGCTGGCGATAATACCACGTGGCACGGCGGGGCTTTCGTAAAAAGGCACGTTGATGGTAAACTGCTTCCGCGCGCCATGCCCCAACGCGACCGCCTGCCTGTAACTCCAGGGCAATACTCCGGTGGAGAACGGCCCTGCCGGATTTGGGCTGGTGAATGTGGTAACTGAAAGAGTGCCTGAGAAGGCTGACCCGCTGTTGCTAACACTCATCGCTACTGGCACCCAGTAGTCAAGGCGGGTATTATCGCCAAAGCCCACAGCCATTTGCAGCGTGGGTGGCGCAGCCGTCACGCCGTTTGTATATGCGGTCTGAGCCGAAACGCGCGCGGATGAAAGAATGAAAGCCAGCACAAGCGCGATACAGAGAGAAAAGAGCAGCCTCACACGCGATGTCATAAAGGTTTCCTGCATAAGAGTTTCCTGATCGAAATAGACTTATGGATGGAAAGCGTTTCCCGGCACATCATAGGAAATCATTGGTAAGCACCTATTATACTACACCTTACATGTACGTTCAAAATGTAGAGATACTCACATTCCCGTGAAACAAACACAGGGACATCTCCCTCTAACAGTCACCCTACTTTTTTATGGCGGGGTATTAGTTCGGAGGTTTTTTTGAAACATTCGTCTTTCGGCTACAAAGCCCTTGTCCTTGTAGTCGTAGTTGTCCCCTTGCTGGCTACCGCGCTTGCCATTGGTTTGCTCTGGCAGAGGGCGGTTCACTGGTCGGACATCATTCTTTTAGTCTCGATGTATACGGTGGTGGCCTTTGGCGTGACCGTCGGGTACCATCGTATGTTGACACACCGTAGTTTCCGACCGAATCCGGTCATAAAGTTTCTCTTGCTCGTGTTCGGCTCCATGTCGCTGGAAGGACCTGCGCTGGATTGGGCCGCCACACATATAAAGCATCACGCGCAGTCTGATCGTGAGGGCGATCCACATAGTCCCATCGATGGCTTTTTTCACGCCCATATGGGCTGGATCTTCGATAGCGAACAGGCCGATCCTAATCTCTATTGCCGCAATCTGGTCAATGATCGTATGGTTATGTTTGTCAGCCGCACATTCGTGCTATGGGCGATACTGGCGCTGGTCATTCCATTCGCGTTGGGCGGCTGGACCGGCCTGCTATGGGGCGGGCTGGTGCGCATTTTCCTGACCCATCACGTTACCTGGAGCGTCAATTCGGTCTGTCATACCTTCGGCAAACGCGAATTTGAGACCAACGATCAAAGCCACAACGAATGGATCGTGGGCTTGCTTGGTTTTGGCGAGGGCTGGCACAATAACCACCACGCCTTTCCGCGTTCCGCCTTTCACGGACTGCACTGGTGGCAATTTGATGTTTCTGGCTACCTGATCTGGACGCTTGAGCGCCTGGGACTCGCCCGTGATGTCTATCGCATCCCGGCCACGTTACGCGCGCGTTACGCCGCCCGCAAAGAGGATGTGGCATAAGAACGCCTGCGCCTTTTTCCGAATACTCCCCGCTTCGCGGCTCGCAAGTTGAGAGAAGAGTTGGCGG
>DASTKD010000136.1:0-5530 GCA_035716135.1 Ktedonobacteraceae bacterium | reverse complement strand
GAGAGCGGCGCGCGTCTGTTGCCCGCCGCTCAAATGGCTGACGGGCGACTCCTGTAGTTCGCGCGTAAATCCCAGGCCATCAAGCACCTGCTCCACTTTATTTTCGTAAGTATAACCATCGGCGTGTTCGAAGCGTAGCTGCAAATCGGCATAGCGCTGCAAAAGCTGTTCGCGCGCTTCCGTATTTGACTGTGTCGCAGCAGTTTCGATCTGGCGGGCAAGCTCTCCCAGTTCGTGTTCCCACGAGCGCACTGTGTCGAAGACGGTCAGCATTTCCTCGCGCAAGGTATTATCTGGATGAAAATCAATGATTTGCGTCAGATAGCCGATACGTATACTGCGAGCCAGCGCGATATTACCCTCATCCGCTTCTTCGCGCCCGGCTAGCAGGTTGAGCAACGTCGTTTTGCCTGCCCCATTGGGACCAACTAGTCCGATGCGATCATGTTCATCAATCTGAAAGCTGACATCCTCAAAAATGCGTTCCGCCCCAAACGATTTACCTGCCCGAATAACACTCACAATTGGCATAAAAGTTCACCCATTTTAGCTGTTTGTTTATCACTCATATCGCAAATCAGGGTATCATAGGTTGGCGTTCCGCGCAAGACCAGCGAAACAGCATTTGCAGGAAAAACTTGACAATGGGAAACACGACAGCAATAATTCATCAGTATTGAATTACGGGTAGCAATGCTGACACATCGATAATAGATTGCGATGGCCTAAGATGACGACAGACCATGATTTGCAGCCACAGGGAACAAATCGCCGGGATTTCCTCAAGCTCACTATACTGGGAGGCTTGACGGGCTTGCTGGCTGCCTGCCAGGATGGCTCATCACAAGTAGGAACACCAACGCCGGGTGTTACACCCACACAGCATCCTTCGCCCACTGAGCAACCATCGCCCACTGAAGCTGATTGGGCGGCGCTCGCCAGCAGCTTGCAAGGCGCATTAGTCCGCCCAGGTAACGCGCAGTATACGACCGCGCGCCAACTCTTCAGTACGCGCTTTGATAACGTCTTGCCAGCAGCTATCGCCTATTGCGCCTCGCCAACAGATGTACAGCGCTGCCTGGCTTTCGCGCGACGCTTTAACGTGCCGTTCGCTCCCCGCTCCGGTGGTCATTCTTACGCGGGCTATTCGACCAGCACAGGACTGGTTATCGACGTGACACGCATGAATGCAGTGACGGTGAATACGAACACGAATACAGCTACGATTGGAGCGGGCGCGCGTTTGATCGACGTGTACAACTCTGTTACGCAATACGGTCTGATTCTCCCGGCTGGCTCCTGTCCGACCGTCGGCATCACTGGCCTGACACTTGGCGGAGGTGTGGGCGTCATCAGCCGCAAATTTGGCCTCACTTGCGATAATCTGCTTTCGGCGCAGGTCATCACAGCTAACGGCAACTTGCTCACCTGCGATGCAAACAATAATAGCGACCTCTTCTGGGCGCTGCGCGGCGGTGGTGGCGGGAACTTCGGCATCGTCACGTCGTTCGTCTTCCAGTTACATCCAGTTGCGGCCCTGACCTTATTTACACTGGACTGGCCGTGGAGCGCTGCCGCCAGCATGGTTGATGCCTGGCAGAACTGGGTGTCGCAGGCATCCGACGAGTTGTGGTCCAACTGTTTGCTACTGTCTACCAGCGACACCAGTTCTTTACCGCTTGCGCGTGTCAACGGCGTTTATGTTGGGAACGCCGGGCCGCTCAACTCATTACTGCAACAATTGATACAGCGTGTGGGCAGCGCGCCAACCGGCAACTACGTATTCACCGATAGCTTGCTCGAAACCATGATGGTTGAGGCCGGTTGTTACGGCAAAAGCGTTGCCGCGTGTCACCTGCCGAGTCAGAATCCGCAAGGGCAGTTACAGCGAGATACTTCTGGCGCAAAATCCGATTATTTTACCAGCCCCTTGCCGCGTCAGGGCATCGATGTCCTGGTAAACGCGATTCGCCAGCGCCAGTCCTCTGCCATATTGGGCGCGGGCGGCATCGGGCTGGATGCCTACGGCGGCGCGATCAACCGCGTTGCCGCCGGCGCAACGGCCTTTGTCCATCGTAACGCGCTCTTTTCCGCCCAGTATACAGCAAACTGGGACGCCAACGCCCCTGATTCCACTGTTACAACCAACTACTCCTGGCTGGATGGCATGTGGCAAGCGTTGCGCCCTTATGCCAGTGGGGCCGCATATCAGAACTACATCGACCCACGCCTGGACAACTGGCAACAGGCTTACTATAGAGCCAACTTGCCACGCCTGCAACAAATCAAGGCCAGTTATGACCCCGGCAACCTTTTCCATTTTGCGCAAAGCATTCCCTTGCCCGGCACACCCTGAAAAATCCACCGGTGACTGACACTCACTCCCCGTATATGATATACTGAATTCGCACAAAAGCAAATCTTGTTGAGAAAGGATGCTGAGAGGTGGCGAAAGAGCAATCTCTGGACAATCTCTGGTTGGCGCAGACACTGTACGATCTTGGGGGTGTCCATTTTGGAAACTACACCGTTAGCGAATCAGCAGTTAGTTCCCCGGTATTTGTAAACCCCAAGGTGCTTATCAGCAACCCGACCGCTTTACGTGTTGCCAGCAAGCTCATGCAACAGGAAATTAACCTGGCACAGTCGCTACGCCGTCCGCGCGTTCATCCCTTTGCTGTAGTTGCCGGAGTACCGGTCGGAGGGTTATTATTGGCCTCGGCTTACTCGCTGGAGACCAATATCCCCTTGATCTACGCTCGTATTCGGCCAGAGGGTACCGGGAAGCGCGGCATTGAAGGCCGTTTCAATGCTAGCGATACCGCGCTGATTATCGACGACTTGATAACACGAGGCAGCAGCATCCTGGAAACAGCCGAACTCCTGCAAGAGAATGGCCTGAAAGTGAAGGATGTCATTGTGCTGATCGACCGCGAGCATGGGGCAGCCGAGCGACTGCGGCGTCATGGTTATAACCTGATGAGTATTTTGAAGCTGGATGTCATGCTCACCCATTACAAGTCGCGCGGCCTTATTTCCGAAGAAACCTATAACACCTGCGCTGAATACCTGCGCGGCAAGCAGGGCGAGAACCATACTATTTAACGCACAGAAAAGGCAGGGTTACAATGTCGTCCATTGTAACCCTGCCTTTTCTGTGCGTTATCCCTGGTAGGGCGTTTGCGTGGGCGGTACCGGTCGTGTAGACGTAGGCCCATCGTAGCCATTAACAGCGGTCGATGCTATATTGTTCCTGGCAATTTGCAGGAAAGGCTCGATCAGGTCAAGCGGCAAGGGGAAGATGATGGTCGAGTTTTTCTCTACCGCGATTTCCGTGAGCGTTTGCAGGTAGCGCAATTGCAGAGTGCTGGGCTGCGAGCCGATGATATTGGCGGCCTGAGCCAGTTGGCTGGAAGCCTGCAACTCACCTTCGGCATGAATGATCTTGGCGCGTTTCTCACGCTCGGCCTCGGCCTGCTTCGCCATTGCTCGCTGCATGGTGGACGGCAGTTCGATATCTTTGATCTCTACAGCCGTTACTTTGACACCCCAGCGCTCGGTATGCTCATCGATGATAATTTGCAATTCGCGGTTGATCTTGGTACGTTGCGACAGCAGTTCGTCGAGTTCGGACTGACCAAGCACGTTACGCAGGGTCGTCATACCAATCTGCGTGGTGGCCTGGATGAAGTTCATCACGTTGACCACCGCCGCCGCCGGATCAACTACATAGAAGTAGACTACGGCGGAAACCTTGATAGTCACGTTATCGCGCGAAATCACTTCCTGCGCCGGCACTGGCAAGGTCACGATACGCAGATCAACCTTAATCATGCGCGTGATAAATGGCGGCACCAGGAAGATGCCGGGACCTTTCGCGCCAATCAGCCGTCCAAGCACAAAGATCACGCCGCGCTCATATTGCTGCACCACGCGAATGGCTGACAAAAGCAGCAATATAAGGATAACTACTACGATGACAACGATGATGAGGACAACCGTTGAAGTATCCATGAGACGCCTCCTTTTTACCTCTGAACAAGGTCAGAGGGAGAGTTAATATATCTATCGAACGTGGGGGCAACGTGCAAACGCAGCCCTTCCACAGAAACGATACGCACTTCCGAGCCTGGATCAAGGGAAATGTTGGGATCATCCAGCACAGCCGACCAGTTTTCACCTGCATAATTGACTCTGCCATCCGGCAAGAGCGGCGTAATGGCAACCGCTATCTCTCCAATCATACCCTCGGTTCCGGTTGTTACACGCTGCCTGCGAATATGTATGATGAGTGTGACGATGTACAGGCCAAGCAAACCAACGAAACTCGCCATGCCAATCACCAGCACGGTGTTCACATGCGGCCCCGAATATGGCCCACCGCTATTGAAGAAGATCAACGCACCAAAGACGAGCGCTGCAATCGCACCCAGCGTCAGCACGCCATGCGTGGTCAACTTCACATCCAATACCAGTAGCACGAATGCCAGCGCCATCAAAGCCAGGCCCGCCCAGTTGGGCGAAATCGAGCCTGCCCCAAAGAGGAAGAGAATGAGCGCTATGGCTCCTACTACGCCAGGCAAAATCATGCCGGGATGCGAGATTTCCACAAAAAGGCCAACGACGGCAACAATGAACAACAGGAAGATTACATTGGGATCGAGCAGCAGCGAGTAGAGCGAGTCAAGGGGTGAAGCGCCGATGGTCTGGATACTGTTCCCCGCCGTATGTAGCACCTCCGTACCGGAGTTGAGTATCACAGGCCTGTCGTTCACCTGCGCGAGCAGATCGTTCAAATTGCTGGCACGCAGGTCGATAATGTTGTCCTGGAGCGCCTGCTCGTCGGTGTAGGCGGTCGCGTTGGTAATCATTTTAAGCGTAGCATCAAGCCCTGTACGCCCGTAACGGTTCTGGATACTGGTCATATCCGAAATCAGGACGTTCTCAACCTTGGACTTTTCGGTACTGCCAATATCACCGCCTGTGCTGGTGACAGGACTGGACGCGCCAATAGTGGTACCCGGAGCCATGACCGCAACTTGAGCAGCCAGCGTCACGAATGCGCCCGCAGAAGCAGCCCATCCGCCCGTTGGGGAGACATAGGAAATGATAGGAATGGCGCTATTGAGTTCAGCCGTCTTCATCGCTTCCATCGAATCGAGATCGCCACCTGGCGTATTGATTTCAACCACCAGCGCGGTTGCCCCATCGTTTTCGGCGGTTTTTATGGAATTCGTTAGATAGCGCAGCGAGGCGGGGCTAATATCGCTATCGAGCGTCATAACATCGACATGCGGCCCACTTGCAGCAGCATGGGCTGAACTGGCGCTAAATGCAAGGGAAAGTACTACAAGCACAACCGCCATAAGTAAGGCGGGAAACACCAACAGCGCAACTGGTTTACGCTGACCCTGGCGCGAATACATGGTATTTTTCCTCCATAAGCTGAACAACGCGCCTACATGCCATATTACAGGCGTAATCATACCATACTTCGACATGCTATTAAACAAGCTTTAACAAGTACAGA
>DASTKD010000135.1:0-2126 GCA_035716135.1 Ktedonobacteraceae bacterium | reverse complement strand
TTGCCGTGTTCGTTAAGTGCGCGCGCTGTCAGGTCCACCACAAATTCGGGCATCTCCTCGTTGATCTCGCTGGCTAGCTCGATAAAACGCGCGCGGTAGCGCAGTGAGCGCAGTTTCCACGAGAGATACAACGGGTCGATGGGTATGCAATGGCCGCCTGTTCCTGGCCCAGGATAGAAAGGCATGAAGCCGTAGGGCTTGGTGGCTGCCGCCTCGATCACCTCCCATATATCGATATGTAAAATATCGGCCATCCGCGCGAACTCGTTGGCAAGCCCGATATTGACGGCGCGGTAGGTGTTCTCCAGCAGCTTGACCAGTTCGGCGGCTCCGGGCGAACTGACCGGCACCACCTTTTCCACTATCGCCGAGTACAGGGCGGTGGCAAGTTGTGTACATTGCGCGGTTACGCCGCCCACTACTCGCGGGGTGTCGCGCAAAGTGAAGCGCTGGTTGCCGGGGTCGATGCGTTCTGGCGAGAATGCCAGCCAGTAGTCGTTGCCAACATCCAGGCCCCGGCGCGCGAAAAGTGGCAGCAATAGTTCTTCGGTGGTGCCAGGGAAGGTTGTGCTTTCGAGGAGAATGAGCTGGCCCCGGCGCAGGTGGCGCGCGATCTGCTCTGCCGCGCTCATAATATGTGAAACGTCTGGCTCCTTGTTTTTGCCCAGGGGCGTTGGTACGCAAATCATCAGCGCATCGGCTTCTGGCAGGCGCTCAAAATTGCTCGTTGCCTCCAAATTTGTTGCCAGCGCCTGTCGCAATACATCATCGTTCACGTCGCTGATGTGACAGATGCCCCTGTTCAGCGCGTCGATGCGCTCTTTATCAATATCGAAACCGAGTACGCAAAAATCCGCGCGCGCGAATTCAACTGCCAGGGGCAGACCCACATAACCCAGGCCAATGACTCCCACAACGGCGACACGCCGTTCAATGCGTTGCAGGAGTTCGCTAGCTTCACTGTATACCATTCCTGTGATGTTTTTCCTCTCATTGCTATAGTCGTTCACGCTGTTGACTATCTTACCACCTGAAAATCTGTCCTATCTGATTGACAATTTGGGGAGAGCGTGCTATTCTAGGCGTGCCGTAGTTCAGGAACGCTCTTCGCGCTGCGATGGGACGCGGCGCTTGCAATATTACAGACCCCTGACAGGGACAGAGAGTAGTCCAGGGGGAAAAGGTGAGAGAATAAACGCATGACTGTTAAAATTCGCTTGAAACGTGTGGGGAAGAAGAAAGCCCCCACCTATCGCGTCGTGGTGGCCGATTCCCGCTCGCCGCGCGATGGCCGCATTATCGAAAATCTCGGCTGGTACAATCCTCTGGTTGAGCCGTCCGCTATCCAGATCGACGCGGACAAAGCCCTGCACTGGCTCAATGTTGGCGCTCAGCCGACAGAATCCGTTACATCGCTGCTTAAACGTAGCGGGGTGATGGCGCGTTTTGAGCAGAGCAAGGCTGCCGCGAAGGCGCAGGCACAAACGCAGACCGAAGAATAACTGAGGGATAGAACATGCGCAGACTCGTTGAGTATATCGCAAAATCGCTGGTTGACGACCCGGCGGCGGTGCAGGTGCGCGAAGTGCGCAATGATCGCAACGCCCTGGTGCTGGAACTGCATGTTGCTCCCGACGATTACGGGAAGGTGATTGGTCGCCAGGGACGTGTTGCTAGAGCCATGCGCGCTTTGTTGCGCGCGGGTGGTACGCGCGAGGGTCGGCATACATCACTTGAAATTCTCTAGACGTGGTGCATGAGCGCGGGTATTTTGCGCTCGCCCTGTCTTTATGCTCATAGACGGTGAAGAAGTGCCAGAACAAAGCAATAATGAATGGGCTGCTATTGGTAAAGTGGTAGCCCTTTTTGGGTTACGAGGCGAACTCAAGGTTCGTTCCCTGACGGATATTCCCAACCGTTTCGCGGAACTTGACGCCGTTCATACCGGCGATCAACATGTTCGCCGTCTCATCGAGGGTGTACGTCCTTACAAGGGTGACATGGTCCTCTTGAAATTAAAGGGCTTTAATGACGCTACCGGTGCTGAAAAATTGCGTGGAGCCGATCTGTCTATTCCCCTGAGCAAACTGGCAAAGCTGCCACCCGATTCCTATTACCAGCATGAC
>DASTKD010000134.1:0-3214 GCA_035716135.1 Ktedonobacteraceae bacterium | reverse complement strand
TTTGCACTATGTTTTCAACACGCCCGATGATTTGCTGGTCTGGGATATTGGACATCAGGCCTATGTCCATAAATTGCTGACCGGACGGCGCGAGCGTTTTCATACTATTCGCCAGTTTGGCGGGCTTTCCGGCTATTTGCGACGCGATGAGAGCGCCTATGATGTTTTCGGTGCCAGCCATGCCAGCACCTCGATTTCAGCCGCGCTGGGTCTGGCGACGGCACGCGATTTGCAGGGCAAGAATTTCAAAGTCGTGGCCGTCATTGGCGATGGCGCATTGACCGGCGGCATGGCTCTGGAGGCCATCAATAACGCGGGCAGCATGAAGAAAAACCTCATCATTGTACTGAATGATAACGATAAATCCATTTCTGATAACGTGGGCGCTATCCATCATTCTCTGAACAAAGCACGTCATTTGGAAACTTCACCCAGCTATCGCCGTTTGCGCGAAATGGCAAAAGGTTCAATCAACCTGCTTCCCGTCGTCGGCGATAAGGCGCGCGAAGCGGCTGGCCGCGCCGAGATGAGCTTTAAGAACTTTGTCATGCATAGCAAAAGTGGCATGATCTTCGAGGAACTGGGTTTCAAGTTTTTCGGCCCCTTTGATGGACACGATCTCCCCTTGATGCTGGATGTTTTTGAGAATATCAAACGCATTGAAGGCCCGGTTATTGTACAGGTCATCACTAAAAAGGGCAAAGGTTGGGAGTTCGCCGAGAACGACTCGACCAAGTGGCATGGCCCCGGCGCGTTCGATTACGAAACAGGCGTTATCAAGAAAAACGCTGGCGATCCTCCATCCTACACAGAAGTTTTCGCCAACGCTCTGGTTGACATCGCCGAAAAAGATGCGAGCATTGTGGGTGTTACGGCAGCGATGGCCGAGGGAACTGGCCTGAAAAAGATGCGTCAGCGCCTGCCCGACCGCTACTTCGATGTGGGCATAGCCGAGCAGCACGGCGTGACCTTCGCCGCCGGTATGGCTGTCGGTGGCCTGCGTCCGGTGGTTGCCATCTACTCCACTTTTTTGCAGCGTGCCTTTGACCAGGTGGTGCATGATGTGTGTGTCCAGAATTTGCACGTCGTTTTCGCTATGGACCGCGCCGGTGTAGTGGGCGAAGATGGCCCGACCCAGCACGGCGTCTTCGATATTGGCTTTATGCGTATGCTGCCCAATATGAAGGTCATGGCTCCCAAAGACGAAAACGAGCTGCGCCACATGCTCTATACTGCTATCTATATGGATGGTCCCGTCAGCCTGCGCTATCCACGCGGCAAAGCCCTGGGCGTGGCGCTGGACGCGGAACTGCATAAGATCGAGATCGGTAAGGCGGAGCTTGTCAGCCCCACCACTATTGAGGAAGTAGAGCAGCAAGATTGCGCCATCCTGGCCTATGGCTCCGCCGTAGACGCGGCGGAGCAGGCCGCGCGCGAACTGGCCGAAACCGGCATTCGCGCCGCCGTCATCAATGCGCGCTGGGCCAAGCCGCTCGACGAAGAACTGATCGCGCGCCTGGCGCAAAAGGTGCGTCGTCTCGTCACCGTCGAAGATAACGTAGTAGCCGGGGGGTTCGGTAGCGCCATCCTCGAATTTTTAGAGGCGCGCGACCTGTTACGCGAAGTTGATATTCGCGTCATCGGCTACCCCGATCGCTTCATCGAGCATGGCGCGCCCTCCATCCTTAAAGAACTCTACGGCCTCACTTCATCCCACATCAAGGAGGTAGTACGCGACCTTGTAGGTTCGGAATCGAAAGGGTACGAACTGGCGCATTAACATAAAAAGCTGTTTTTGTAGTGACAATCATGATTGTCGCTACAAAAACAGCTTTTTATGTTAATGGACTTTATTTCTGGAATACCTGCCGGTAATGCTCAGCAACGAGATCGGCGGGGAAGAAGCGCAGCAAAGTGACGATAGCCAGCGCGAATGCTACCCAGTCAAAGCCCGCGTCGATGGGAATACCAATCACTGTACCTGCCAGGGGAATGACCGTACTCATAACGAATTCACCCAGTATATCAGGGAACAACAGGATGACCAGCAGACCGCCAATGGAGGCAAAAAAGAGCGCCTTGCGCCACAATCCAATGCGTGGATCAGCCAGCAGCGAGCCGATAAGCCGAAATGTTTTCTTGACATGAAAAAAGATATCCAGGCGTTTTGGACGCCCGCGCTTTCCTCTAAAAGCCGACGCTGCATAGCTATTCTGGCTTGCATACGTATACTGTTGTTGCGACGTATTTGATGATTTCAAAAATTACCTCCTGTACAATGCCCCACACCATTTGTTCTCCTGTAAATAATACGAAGCAAATGTTCTATGGGTTCTAAAAGGAGGCTTTGTGATGATGTGCAGGCACTTTCAGAGCGACGGCGTACTCAACTCTTCGTTGCTGACGATGCTGCCGTCGCGCATACGGATGATGCGGTCGGCGCGTTGTCCCACTTCCAGGGCGTGCGTCACCACGACCAGCGTTTGCCCGAATTCGCGGTTAAAGCGGCACAGCAGGTCCATAATATCGTCGGCGGCCTCACTATCGAGGTTGCCCGTTGGCTCGTCGGCCCAGACGATGGCGGGATCGTTGGTCAGGGCGCGTGCGATGGCTACGCGCTGGCGCTGCCCGCCTGAAAGCTCAGCCGGGCGATGTTTGGCGCGATCAGACAGTCCCACGCGCTCCAACAACTCCAGCGCTCGTTTGCGCGCCTTGCGACCCGAAACTTTGGAGACAAGCATGGGCAGTTCCACATTTTCGACCGCCGAAAGCATGGGCAAGAGGTTGAAATCCTGGAAGATGAAGCCCATGTGCCGCGCGCGGTAGGATGTGCGCTGGTTATCGGTCAGATCGCGCAGGTTATCCCCCTGAATGAAAATATCTCCCTCATCGATGGTATCCAGTCCCGCCAGACAGTTCAGCAGCGTAGTCTTGCCGCAGCCGCTCGGCCCCATGATCGCTACCATCTCGCCCTTCGCAACCTCCAGATCAATACTACGCAGCGCCTCCACGCGCAACTGCCCGCTGCGATAGATCTTCTTGACGCTCCGCGCCTCAATGATCGATGCCTGTCTCTCTAGCATGAAGTATGTATCCTTTGTAAGAACTATCGTTCAACATATCGTGACCCATCAATATAAGATAATACGCCCCTCGTTACGGTAGGGACGCGGGCGGACGATAGGTGGAGGGGTGGACCCTTGTGGGCGTCCTC
>DASTKD010000133.1:0-2939 GCA_035716135.1 Ktedonobacteraceae bacterium | reverse complement strand
CATCAAGCTGATAGCCGAGGTCAAACGCGCTTCGCCTTCGAAGGGCTTGCTCGCGCCTCAGCTTGACCCGCTGGTGATAGCGTGTACTTACGAATCGCATGGAGCCGCCGCCATTTCGGTGCTGACAGAACCACACTTCTTTCTCGGTTCGCCCGCTTATTTGACAGCCATTAAACAGGCTGTTCAAATACCGGTGCTACGCAAAGATTTTATCTTTGATGAGTACCAGGTCTATGAAGCGCGTGCCTGGGGCGCGGACGCTATTCTGCTCATCTGCGCCATCCTCGACGAAGCGCAGTTACGCCGTTTACTAAACCTTGCGCATAGCTTGCATATGCAATGCCTGGTGGAAGTGCATAGCGCGGTGGAAGCGCAACGTGCGGTCGTTGCTGGCGCGCAAATCATCGGCGTCAACAGCCGCGACCTTGCCACATTTAAGATGAACCCGCATCTGTTAAGAGAGTTGCGCCCACTCATCCCGGCAGGTCGTGTAGTCGTAGCCGAAAGCGGCATTCATACGCAGGCAGACGCCAGGAGACTGGCTCGCTACGATGTGCAAGCCATGCTGGTAGGCGAATCACTCGTAATCTCGCAGAATATCCCGGCTCAGATACACTCGCTTCTACAAGGAGCGAATAACAGCACACAGGTAAAAATATGCGGATTGCGCACCCCTGAACATGCAACTGTCGCCATCAATGCTGGTGCGGACATGCTGGGATTGATCTTCTACGAACCCAGCCATCGCTACATCACGCCGCGAGAGGCCCGCGCGCTAATAGAAGCTATGCTACAAGAGCATTCGACAGCCGATTTCGTGGGTGTCTTCGTCAATTGTGAAGCGGCTTTCATCAACGATATTTCAGAGCAAGTGGGTTTGCACTTCGTACAGTTGCATGGAGACGAACCGCCAGAGTTTTGCCGCTCCATCAATCGTCCAGTTATTAAAGCCTTGAGCCTGCATGGTCAAGATGATATGGACATGGTGAGAGCCTACCATGCAACAAGCTGGCGCATCTTACTCGATACGCCAACAGCACAATGGGGCGGCACCGGTCAGACCCATGATTGGACGCTCGCCCACTCAGTCGCGCAAGAAATACCTGTCCTGCTGGCCGGTGGACTGACACCCGAAAACGTCAACGAAGCCATAAACAGGGTGCAACCCTGGGGAGTTGATGTCAGCAGCGGCGTGGAAAGCAATCGAGTGAAAGATGTCGAGAAGATACGAGAATTTATGAGACAAGCCAGACTCTCATAAAAGGAAGATTGCAATGGACTTTAATCGCTTGATACCTGAACTGAGCGCGTCTCACTTTGAGAAAAGCATCTCATTTTACATAGATGTACTCGGATTCCAGATCAAATACCAGCGGAGTGAAAACCAGTTTGCCTTTCTTGCATACCAGGGAAGCCAGATTATGCTCTCACAACGCAACGGCACCTGGGAAACTGGAGAACTGGCATATCCCTTTGGAAGAGGTATCAACATCCAGATGCTGGTTGATGATATTGAAGTCATTATTCGCTCATTAAAAGAGCATGGCTACCCGCTCATGATAGAACCGGAGGAGCATTGGTACAGGAAAGACGATTTGCTTCTGGGTCTGAGAGAATTTCTTGTGATGGACCCGGATGGATACTTACTGCGCTTTTCTCAGCAAGTAGGTATTAGACCCCGTGAAAAAGTGATTGAACTCGATTAAGTATTTTGAGATGTGAGAGGAAATATACCGACATGCAAATACAATCTACATCAGCACATTATCAGCATAACCAATACCCCGATGAACGCGGGCGTTTCGGATCGTTCGGCGGCAAGTTCGTGCCGGAAAGCCTGATGGAGCCACTGGCAGAGCTAGAAGCCGCATACAATCAGGCTTGTGACGATGCGCACTTTCAAGCGGAATTGCGGGCGCAACTGCGCAGCTTTGTCGGGCGACCAACGACGCTGCATTATGTTCCGCGCTTTTCGCAACTGGTTGCGCCGGGTGTCGAAGTTTATCTAAAACGCGAAGACCTGGCGCATACGGGCGCGCATAAGATCAATAACGCGCTGGGACAGGGCTTACTGGCGAAACGCATGGGCAAGCGGCGTATCATCGCCGAAACGGGCGCGGGACAGCACGGCGTAGCAACGGCGACGGTCTGCGCCATGCTTGGCCTGGAATGCATCGTCTACATGGGCGAAGAGGATATGCAGCGTCAATCGCTGAACGTTTTCCGTATGAAACTACTTGGCGCGGAAGTACGCCCCGTCACCAGTGGTAGCCGTACACTCAAAGATGCCATCAACGAAGCTATCCGCGACTGGGTCACGAACGTCGAGACAACCTTTTACCTCATTGGCTCGGTTGTAGGGCCGCACCCCTATCCACGTATGGTGCGTGATTTTCAATCGGTAATCGGCAATGAAGCGCGCGCGCAAATCATTGAGCAGGCGGGGCGCTTGCCCGACCTGGTGATCGCCTGCGTGGGCGGTGGCAGTAATGCCATCGGCATCTTCTATCCCTTTGCCGGCGCGCCCGGCGTACAACTTATCGGCGTCGAAGCCGGTGGCGCAAGCCTGGAAGAGGGGCAGCACGCGGCCACGCTGGTAGCGGGCAGGCCCGGCGTTTTGCATGGGGCTTATAGTTACCTGCTACAAAATGCCGACGGGCAGGTCTTGAACACGCATAGCATTTCAGCCGGGTTGGACTACCCAGGGGTAGGACCGGAACATAGCTATCTGAAAGAAAGCGGGCGCGCTACCTATGTCTCAGCCAGCGATGCCAGCGCCTTACGCGGATTACAGGCGTTAAGCCAGAGTGAGGGCATTATTCCAGCGCTGGAACCGTCCCATGCCCTGGGCTACCTGCTGGACATGGGCAAAGAGGGCAAACTCGCGCCCGGCACGCTGGTTATCCTGAACCTGTCAGGGCGCGGCGATAAAGATATGC
>DASTKD010000132.1:0-15220 GCA_035716135.1 Ktedonobacteraceae bacterium | reverse complement strand
GCAGATTCCCCTGCCCGTCAACCTGCAAGCGCTCAACATGACGCTGGCATGGCGTATTCCATTTTTGCCCGGCAACCCCGGCGCGTTCGATGTACAGGCCATAGAACCATTCCTGCTGAATGCCGCCGGGCTGGCCTGTACCTTGCTGGCCCTCTTTCGATTGGAGCAACGCACGGGTCAAGCACAGTCGAGGCACAATCTGGGAGGTTTGCTATTACTGGAAGCGCTGCTGGGCCTGGTGCTTGTCCTGCCTGCCAACCTGTGGATTGCCTATGGCCTGCACGGATTGCTGCAATTGCCCACCATTTCAGTGCCGATACGCACATTGGAATTGCTCAATACTCTCACCTTTACGCTCAACCTGATTACCGCGCCGCTTATCTGTTTACTTGTTGGCATGGCGATCGCTGGCATACGGCGTAAGGCGCGATAGCATAAATTACTCCGGGTGTGAAGATTGATATATTCGCGCGTTCTATAGACAAAGGTAATAGCTAGTTGCCTTTTGAGCGCGCGTCGTGCGACTATGTATTATGGTACAGTTTATCGAACCAGGTGTCCATGAGAAAAAGAAATGAATCGTTGCTCAAAATGTAATAACGAACTTGTAGCAGGCGCTCGCTTCTGTAATATTTGTGGCACAGCTGTATCGACGACACCGGCGACACCAACTGACCAGAAACGCACTATCAATCCTGATATTAGACGTGTTGTACCCACTCGAGATGGTCGGCCCCGCACCGATGTTGTTGCGCCCGATGCATCGCAAAGTTCTATCCCCATTCAGCCCAGGAGATGGAATGAGACACCGGCTAAGCCCGCGGACACGACGGGCAGCGTGGGGAGCGATGCGTCTGAGCCAGACGCACCTGATACAATACAATTGACACCAGAGAAGCGGAACACATCCGGGTCATCGAATCCACCCATCATAGCGGAAACAACCATAGAGAATGCCCCGGCGCAAGCCGGGCAGGCGGACATGGGCGAGAAACAAATTTCTGCGCCTGTGGAGGATACATCCCAGGCGGTTGACTCGCCGGAAGATGTGGCCGATGTCGCAACATCTGCACTTCCAGATGCAACTGTACTATCAGATACAGATGAAACCGTACCTCTGCCAGATCCAGAGTTGGTCAAAAACACACCAGCGCCTGCTCCGAATGCAGGACAAGGCCGCGCGCAGAGCATCATTCGTCCAATTGTGCCGCCAGCGCCGTCGCGTCAAAAAACGCCAGTTTCACCTGGACAAACGCCGCCCAATCCTGTGTCGCCACTACCGGCGCTACCAAATACTCCATCCTTGTCGGGAGAGAAAACCTTGCAAATAGATAATACTAAGAATCCCAGGCCCGTGAATACCCCCCCGCCGGGTCCGCGAACTTCGGATAACCAGCGTCCGCCTGTACCGCCTCGCCAGCCTGATAACCGCAATTACGCTGCCCGGCAACAGGCCATGTTCAATGCCAGTGTGCCACAAACACCGCAGCCATCGCCGCATGACATGCCTACCAACTATCATGAACTGCAAAAGAGGAACAGCAACGGCGCGGATAGTACCGCTAATCGCCAGCAATTGCCGCTATACAGTCCAGAAAGTTTTGCCTATACCAGCAAAGCTGCCGAACACTGGCGCGGTAGCTGGCGCGATCGACAAAACGCCGAGGCCGGGCCAGCCGAAGGTGTATCGAAAGGACAGGCTTCCGTTCCCGCGCCATTGGCAGCCCGCAAAGAAAGCTTTCTGCGCCTGCGCGCTATTCGCTCGAAACAAAACCAGGATGCAGGCGAGCGGAACTTTGCTTTCTGGGTGACGCTCTTCCTGATGATCTGCCTGATCGGTGGACTGGCAGCATACATCGTTTACAGCTATCTGCCAGGCACTTCTGGAGCCGATCGCATCACCCCGCCTGCCGCCGCGCCATCACCATCATTCAGCGTGGTGGGAGCGCCTTCACAAATATTCGCCGCAGGTCAAAGCTTGCGCGCGCATGGAGAGCATTTTGGAGCCAGTGACTCCATCTCGTTCTTGCTTGATAATACAGCGCCGGTTTTAGCTTCTAATGGTAGCCCGCTGAGTACACAGGCGGATAGCCAGGGTACGTTTGATGTGACTATCGTAGTAGACAAAAACTGGGGGATAGGAACGCACATCATTACAGCTACTGACGCGCGCGCCAATGTGAGCGCCTACATGGACATTCAGGTGAACGCTGCCAGCACACCCATCACCGCCGCGAATAGTACAGACTTGACCTTCACATTGAACGGCCAACCCATCGACCATCTATCCTTTACGGCTCAAATCGGCCAGTCGGCACCACCCGCGCAACGCATTACCTTCACAAACACCAGCGGCGCGCCAATGCAATGGACAGCCGCCGCCAGCGCCGCTAACAACCTCAACTGGCTGAATATCGTGGACAGCGATTACGCGGGCCAACTGGATATTTCGCAACCGCATACGATGGGCATCGGCATCAACCCGGCAGGCTTATCTGTCACGCCCACCGGTAAAGCGCCGTATAGCGGGCAAATCGTGTTTACCATCAACGGCAACCAGCAGTTGACAATGCCAGTACAATTGACGATAATAGATGCCACACCGGAGATGGTTTTTAGCCCGAACCCACTCGTTGCGACAGCTAATGCCAATGGAACATGCCAGCCCGGCGCAACATTGACATTCATTAACCTGGGAACGACGGTCGTAAGCTGGAGCGCGAACCCTGATCTTCAAAACAATATTCAGTTTGTGAATGACCAGGGGAAAGTGACCGAACAAGGCTCGTTGCAACCCTCCGGTACAGATGGAGATACGGCGGTGGTGACTTTGCGCTGTAGCGGCGTAAAGGCAGGAGACAAATATCTCGTACATGTCTTTGCCAATACCGCCGGGTTCTCCGAGACAGTTCTTATCGAGTAATATCCTGTACACAACCGAATAGCGCGACGATTCGCTTAACCTGGGAGGATCACCCGTTCTATGAATAGTCCACAGTTTCTCGCTCTTTTTAGCGCAGTCTTTCTGGCCCTCGCGGGTTATAACCTGTATACCGGCTACAAACGTATGCGCGATGCCAGGCTACAGAGTGTGCGCATCAAGTGGTTTAAGCAAATTAACCTGCTGACTGGCACCGAATACCTGCTGCTGGCCCTTGTTTTTATCCTCAGCATCGAGTATAAAAACAACGCCGTCCCGGCCAGCATCCGGGGCGTCCTCTTGCCGTTATATTTATTTTTCTTGCTGGCGGCTGCCGTGCTGGCCGGGCTGGTTATTCGCCAGGGCATCCTCAACGCTCGTATGTTACGCGCTCAGGGGCGGACTACTACGACCGTTCCAGCAGCGAAAAGCAATGGAACCAGTGCGGTACACCGGGAAGAGAGCGAAGATGATGAGATGGATGAGCAACAGCGTGCCGCTTTGATTGAGCGACGACGCGAACGCCGCCGCAATGCCGCCGCCGCGCGTCGCCGCCGGGCTGGAAAAGCCTGAAACAGCCCGGCTACATACCCTCCAGTTGCAGTTGCAAGTCATATATGCCGTGCTGCCCGTCAAAATGACCCAGCACACGCGTGATTCTGCACAAACTATTTTGCCCACTTCCCGATGGTGCCGCGCTATCGACCAACGTGACGGCATCGAGTAATTGCAAAGCGGGGTTCAATGGGACACTTACGGTGTGTGCGACCTGGGAGCGCATCTCCTGCGCCAACAGAAAAGCCGCCTTCTGAGCGCATTGTGATACGCTGGTCAGTTTAAGATCGGTATGGTGAAGCAGACGTTCCATGCCTACCAGGTGAACATTCGCGTCGTCATACGCCTCGGCAGTAGTCAATGCTCCGACAAGACCACCCACAGGCGGTTTACCACTCACAATGATATGATTGGCGCGTGGGTCAACGTTGCCAAAGCTCACGAGTTCAATTTCCGGCTGGTACGTCCACACCGAAGGATTACTGCCCGACAATTCCCGCACCTGCAACGTTTCGCTCTGGTCAAGGAAATAGACCAGGCCATAGGTAGTGCATAGCTCATCGAGCGCCTGCCGGTACGTTTGACCGGCGCGTAGCACGTAAGCGGGGATGATCTGTGACATCTGCGACGTAGCAGGCAATGTAGGTGAAAAAAGTCCGCCCCTGGCTGCCACTTCCGTTACCAGGTAAGCGAGCGTCGAATTGGTGTACGTCATTTGATAGCGCGATTCGAGGTCAAGGTTACGCGAGAGATCAAGTCCAACCAGCAGCAGGTGGTTTTCCTGCGGCGAGCGCACAACGTGAATTTGCTCGAGATGATAGATACCCACCTGTACCGTGTCGATAGTTGAGGGCGGCGAGCCGATCTTGTACCCCTCGCTCAAGACCAGTGAGGCATTCATGCCAATGGATTGATAGCTATTACCAGTAGTCAAAAGCGTGTTATAGACGCCGCGCGTATTATCCACGATAACCTCAAGGCGCGCGGGTTTTCCCACCTGCTCATGTCGTTGATAAGAGAACACAGACGCGGAAACATCCAGGTACTGAGCGGCATTGGATGCCTGGAAAGCGGGCGCGCTCAACACAAGCGGCATGGATGCCACATAATAGCGCGGCCCGGATGTTCCGCTATGGGGCGCGGATAATTTGAAGACGGTTGCGCCATAATTACAGGCAATGTCATGCACAATAAGGCCGTTTGACCAGTGCAGCAGGTCGGCGGATTGTCTCAAACGCGGATAGTTGTAGACCGCGCCCGTCAGCACACCGGAGTCCAGTTCGATGCAGGTGAGAGTATAAAGATTATCGGCCAGCGAAATGCGCGGCGCGAGACGACCAATGGCGGTGCTGGTAGCAGGCGCGATGACAGGATTGCTGCTCCATGTATTCCCGGAGGGATTGTACGCACAGGAGAAGAGGCTATAACTATCCGAATAGACGATAGTGTAGACACTGTTAGCCCAGACCGCCGCGACGCCCGCTCCAGAGGCAATGGTGGGCAGCGTCCAGGTAGCGAGCGCGCTCCACAGGCCGCCGCTGTAAAATGAACACCCCATCGCTTCTCCACCAGGAACATCATAAAGGAAAAAGACATCGTTGTTACCCGCGCTGCCAATGCCCTTAATTAATGCGCCTCCCGGCGGCGCTACGACACTGGTGGGGCCGAGCCAGGTCACACCATTATCAGGCGAAGTCCAGGCCCACAGGTTATTGCCGCCGGTGCCGCGCTGCGCAAACGCTGTGAGTACACCGCCTGAGTTGGAAACCGCGCATCCCCCATCCTGAAACATCAACCCGCTTGAACCCGGCAAATTCGCCCACGAAGTCCATTGCGAAGACTGCGAGGGATCGGTAATACGCTGCGCCTGAAACGCGCTGACGTATCCTGAGCCGCCGCGTGGAACCTGCACGCGAATAATACTGTTATCACTGGCGATGCAAGCGTCATTCCAGGCATCAGCCGCACCCGGCGTCTGGTATTGCGCGTAATGAATCACATGATCTTCTATGGTCAATTTGAAGGCGGGTACGCGGGTGACATTATTCAAAGCCGTCGTCAATGCGCTATCGAGGGAACGAACCATATGGAGAGGAGCCTTTCTGTTGTTGTGGGTGCGTCAGTTGTTGTAGATGCAAAAGAGGATTGTTGCAGATGCCACAACTGTATCAGCGATGATTGTAGCGAAGATTAGATAGTCCGAGTGGCTTATCGATTACAAGCAAGCGAGCTATATAGGTAGTATACACAAAGATACAAAATAATACAAGCGCGTGTTATTATTGCTTTGTGGGCAAGGGCAGATCTGGCTAAACGATGTCCAATTCAATGAAGTAGCCCCGGATGTTCCTACAAGCAATATATCAGAGACAGGCGAGGCTCAACCGGGCAATCTGGATTTTACAGCTCAGGCACCTACTTTCGGCAGGTGCAAGTTCATTTTGTTTGAGATATGGCTTGTTGCGGACGGCCGGGCAGGCGTATGGCAGCCAGGGTAGCGATGATAATTATAGCGATAACCAGGATATCCACAAGCGTAATCCCGGTAGTTGCCAGGCTGTCCGCCGCCGCTGCAAGCCCGATGATTACTCCTCCTAGACCGGTACCCAGCGCTGAACCGAGTACAGAGGCAAGTTCCATCGATGCCGTTGCCGAGCCTTGCCGGTCGGCAGGTGCCATTTCCAAAACAACGAGACTAATGGTGGAGTAAGACAGGCCCATACCAAATCCACCGACCGCCCATGCGGCTATCGCTACAACCACCGGAACACCAGGAATAGGTACGCAGGCGATGCCAGCCAAACCAAGCGTAACCAGCAGCAGGCCCGATGTCACGAGCAGGCGGCGACCTTGCCAGGGAGCCAGTCTTGCCTGCAGCCATGACCCGGCAGTCCAGGTTATAGTTGCAGCAGTTAGCGTAGCACCAGCAAAAAGCGTATTCTGGCCCCGGATTGAAATAAGCGTAAGTGGGAGAAAAGCTTCTCCCCCAAAGTAGCCCAGGCTGAGGAGACCCATAGTGGCGATAGCTGCCGGTAGACCTGCTTTTGCTTTTAGTGTTCCGGCGGGAAGGATACGATGAAGCGAGGGTATTCCGACAGCCAGGCCCGCGAGAGTAATTATGATTGCTAAGGGAACAGATGGCACCTGTAAGCCTGCCAGAGTCATACCTGACCCAATCACCAGGCCAACTGCGGCAAAGAGACGTTGCAGGTTCCATGATGCTGATGTCGCTGCAAGAGTCAATTTTTGCAGGGACGGCAGTAACAGAATGGTAGCAACAGGCAACACCGGCACAAGGCCCAGAAATACCCAGCGCCACCCCCAAAAATCGGCGATGATTCCGGCAAGAGCCGGACCGATGAGTCCGGGTACGATCCAGGCGCTCGAAACAATGGCTATCATACGAGGTTTCAGATGCTCCGGGTATCCACGCCCCAGGCAGACATAAGCAACCGAGGCAATGATGCCCGCGCCCAAACCTTGCACAGCCCGGCTCAAGATGAAGGCAAGCATAGATGGTGCAGTACCAGCCAGGATCAGACCCAGCACAAATAGCACTACCCCTGCAATAAAAGGACGGGCAGGTCCCCTGCGGTCGGCTTCATCGCCCGCAAGAATAAGACTTACAATTGTCGCAAGCATATAGGCGCTGAAAGACCAGCCATACAATCTCAACCCACCCAGATTCGCAACAATCCTGGGCAAAATGGTGGCAACCGCCAGCCCCTCAAAAGCCGGCCCCAATATGAGAAGGATAAGTCCCAGCGTGAGCCGCCGGTAGCGCGGATGCCACACGCCTTCGGAGAACGATGCGTCTTTTCCATCGGATTCTAATACGAGAGGTCTGGTGCGCGACATTGAAGGTTCCTTAACCTTTCTGACAACTGGATGCACAGGAAACTAGAGATAGATAACCCTGGTATCAGTATGTCACAAAAAGCGTTCCTAAAATGTTTCCGAGGGGAATAGACTTCATCTTCCTGGTTTGCCGCACTCTTGAGGATTCATCCGCCACAGTCTATAAGACCCAGAAGAGCTATAAGCCCGCTTTATACCTGTGGCAACTGACCCGGTCCCCAGATGTTCAGCAGGCCGTTCAAGGTGCTTGAGAGGAGGAGATGTGAGCCATCGGGCGACCAGCGTAGCAGGGCCAGTGAACCTGCCATGAGAGGTTGATTGGCAGGCAGTTTTAACGTTCCCAGTGCGTGACCCGTCTGGCTATCGTAGAGTATGACGGAGCCATGCATGGCATAGGTCGCCAGGATACGACCATCAGGACGCCAGGATATGACCGGAAAACCATCGGCAGCCTGGAGCAAGGCGACATCACGAGGCAGTAACCGTTTGTAATGCAGCAACATGAGATCTGAAAGAGCATGAGCATCGGGAAGCAAACTATCAGGTGGCTTGAATAAGCCCTGTAATTCAATGTCGTCAATCAAGTAACGTCCATCTGGAGACCAGGCGGAGAAGACGGTAGCCCACTTATAATAACCGGCAACATTGGTAATCCTGGTGAAACCTGGCTGCCAGATGGTAAAAGCGGCGTTCCCATCTGGATTGCCCACCGGGCCTGCCAGAGGCACTGGCTGCCGGGCAGGATTGGAGAATAACATTGCGGGGATGAGAGTACCATGCGCACTCCAGCGATAGGCAATAGCCGGTGATACAGGTGTGAATCCCAGAGCCTGACCTGTTGCGAAATCCCACTCGATGGGCGTTCCCTGATCCAGATTTGGCGGCTGAAAGATGACACGCGAGAAGTGGCCGTTCACATTCATCACAAGAATACCGAAGAAAGGCCGCTGCTGCATAAAGACAATGAAGGAGAGCGCCAACCGTTGTCCATCGGGCGACCACATGACGTGAATATAGCTGAATGGCAGCAGGCGCGTACTGCCTACGTTCGCGCTGCCAGCGTTTGCCATCTGATAACTGGAAGTCGCCAGGACACCGAGGGTTGATGCGCTCTGGTTTTCTACGGTGGGAGCATTCATGACGGTAAGAATAGTATCATCTGGTTGCCATTGCGCGGTCAATTTCCCGGTGTGCGCATCGTAGATGTTCAACAGGCCCGGCACGTCGTGGTTGCTGGGACAATTATAGGCATAGCCAAGTACTGCGATAGCATCACCCGCCGGGGACCACTGCGCATCGAGCAGGCAGGCTATGCCATCCTGTCCATGAACATGTTTAAGTGGAGGCGATACATTGAGTGAAGATGACGGATTAGTTCGCGGCGCAGCCTGTTGAAAGAGGCCGAAGCCCGCTCGCAACTGGCTCGCCACCAACGAGAAAAAACTATTGCCCGAAAGCAGCAGGATGATGAGCAAGATTGCCAGCACCAAACCTGCGTTACTCATCCTGCGCAAACGCTGCCGAGAATATGGAACTTGCCAGCATCGCATCAAGCATCTTGCCCAGGCAGGCACCGACAGCCTTTTCAAGCGCGGCGGGTCCAGGTCGCTTACCTCGACCTGCCAGTCTTCTTTGGCCGCTTCTTGCGCGTTAGAATCGAAGTCGTTCATTTCGCTAGCAGGGCGACTTTCACGGTCGCTCCCTGTCCGTTTTGCTACCAGGGCGATCCTTGCGGTCGTCCTCCCCCTGTACGTTTATAACGCCTCTATCCTATCATTCAGGATAGGGACAACACGAGGGTTCTCTGGCAATCACCTACAAGTATGGCTATACGAAATGGCAGTCTATGTCTAAAAGCGCGCTATTTGCTCTGGCGTGCGACTCTGGCCTTGAGCTTCGCGCCACGCGGCCTGCATACATTGTTTCAGCAACAAGATATTGGTAAGCGGACCAACACCACCGGGTGTAGGCGTGAGCGCGCCCGCTACCTCTTTGACTGTATCAAAATCGATGTCACCTACGATGCCACCCTCCGGCGCTGAATTGATGCCCACATCAATGACTGTTGCGCCCGGTCGTACCATCTCTGCCGTAACCATCCTGGCGCGTCCGGCGGCGGCCACCAGCACGTCGGCCAGGCGTGTGTAATATGCCAGATTCGCGGTGCGCGAATGACATACAGTGACGGTAGCGTTCTTTTGCAACAACATCATGGCGAGCGGCTTGCCCACCACGTTGCTGCGCGAAATCACCACCACTCTTTTCCCATCGAGCGGCGTATGGTCGCGTTCCAGTATCTCGATCACCGCCGCAGCCGTAGCAGGTAGAAAGCTGGGCAAGCCCAGGAAAAGATTTCCCGCGCTGCGTGGACTGATGCCATCGATATCCTTGTTTGAACTGATGGTATCAATGACCATCTTTTGCGATAGATGCGCCGGTAAGGGCATCTGCACTATAATACCCTGCACGGTTACATCGTTGTTCAGTCTAATCAGGGTAGAGCGTAATTCGCCGGGCGTGGTACGCGCGGCAAGCTGTTCCATGCGGGCCGCGAGACCGACTTCGTCAGCCACGCGCAAGATCGCTTTGCTATAGACACCCGACGCCGTATCATTGCCTACACGCGCGATGACCAGTCCGGGCGTTCTGCCCTGTTCGCGCGCAAAGCGTGCAATATCAGCTCGCAACTCTTCTTTAATCTGCGCCCCCATCGCGCGCCCATCCAATATGCGCCCCGTCACGCTCGCCTCCCCACAATCACCGCTACCTCCAGCCGACGTTGCGCTATCGTTTGCAGCGCGCTTGCCAGCCGCTCCTCCAACTCAGCGATCAGCGCAGTATCTTTCATCGAGCGCAGGTTGATGCGCACCATCGATGCCGCTCCCCCTGCCGCGGCGTCCGCCAGCACAACCGCCGCCACAATATCACTCAGGACATTGGTGTTGCCAATCTCCGCGATACGCTCGCAGTATTGCGCTAATTTTGCCGCGCACTCTACTACCTCCAATGGCACGAGCGCGGCCCCCACAACCTGTTGCTGGATGACAGAGGCACGCTCATTGCGCTCTTCATCGGTAACGCGCGGCATTTTATAGGCTGCCGAAAGCCGCCCATAAGCATCGATGTCCTCTTGCAACAGCTGCGTGAAACGCGCGCGTAGCTGTTCGGTCTGTTCCCAAATATGCTCAATTTCGACCTGAACTTCCTCATAACCGGCTTTGCCGGGCGTCAAGCGGCAGACCATACTTGCCAGCGCCGCTCCCAGCGCGCCACTTAGAGCCGAGGCCGAGCCGCCGCCAGGGGTTGGCTGCGCGGAAGCCAGTTCGTCAAGATAGTGCTGAATGCTCTCTTCTGTATACATGTTTTTGTCCTACACTGTATGCTGTCGTTCGGGTTTGTTCCCTTAGCATTCTAGCACACGCAGGAAATTTATGGAGCAATTTGCGGTTTCACCACCGTCTGATAATAGTCACACAGGTCGGTCAACACACACTTGTTGCAGCGCGGGCGCTCAAAAACGCACACGCGCTGCCCATGCCGTAATAAGCCCTTGTGAAAATTGTAGATAGAACGGGCATCTCGCGGGAGTAGAGCTTGCAACAAGGTATGGGCGGCATCAGCCGTGACCTTTTTTCCTATGAGGCCGAGACGCCCTGAGACCCGGTGGACATGCACATCGACGGGGAGCAAGGGCTGTTCACAACTGAACAGAAGGACACATGCGGTTGTCTTTGGCCCGACGCCCTCAAAGCGGTTCAGCCAGGCAGCGCTTTCGGCTACTGGCAGGCCGCATAAGAAGTCAAGATTGAGATTGCCACGCTCTTCAGTGATCTGGCGCATGATGGTTTGCAGACGCGGCGCTTTGACTTCCGGCCAGTTCACGTTCGCAATCGTCTCCTGAACCTCTGCTGTTGGCGCATCGCGCACACCTTCCCAGGAGCCAAAACGTTTTAAGAGGTTCTCCCAGGCAGCCGCCGTTTGCTCGTCTCGCGTGCGATGCGACAGGATAATATCCACCAGTTGGCTCATCGGGTCTTTACTCGAGAAAGGCAATTCACCATACAGCTTCGTCAGGCGTCGCGTCACCTCCAGGGCTTTTGCAGAAAGCGCATCCACATCGGACGTAGGGTATCCGTAATCGGCAAGGTTACGCTCCTTGCGGGCTGGCTGTTTCATTTGTATCGCTCGACTTTCTATAGCAATGTTCGTAAGAGACCCGTTTATCCTCGACTACTATAGACACGTTGGACGAAAGGTAATGTATTCCAGCATCATTATGATGCCTGAACTGGGACCCGGTTTTCTGGTTTTTGTGCTGCTAATGCTGGCAGCCTGCGGGGTACCACGAGCAGAGAAGGAAGGACTCCCACTCCTACAACCAGGAGTGGGAGAAATCTCAACATCGCGTTCGTACCCAGGCAGATCAACAACCCGTATTTCGACTACTGGGCTGGTTCCTTTCCTGTACTGTTCGGGTGCAGCATTAGCGGGAGAGGTGGCGCTGGTGCAAGGACAGAATGCCACGCCCCGGCTCGCGCTGCTGCTCTCTACTCCGCGCTTGAGCAGGAGATACCCATCCTGAGCAATGTCAACGCCATAGTTTCCACTCAACTGCACTTTTTTCACCTCGGCGATATATTGCGGCCGATTGTAGGGATAGGTATCAGCGGTCATATCTAGAAAGATATAATCGGCTACAGTATCCCCATAAGGAAAGAGGTAAATATGCGTGCGCTGGCTGACATGCGGTACAAGGGTAGACTGCGCTGAAACCGAGGCCGAGGAGGGGATCATAGCCTCGATGCGCGTGGCAAGCTGGTCATGCGCAGTGACGTTGGGCCAGCTAAATCCGAGCGAGAACGGCATTGCGCCATAGGTAAAATCCTCATGCACAACAGCGAAAAGCGCCAGCCCGAGTAACACGCATAGCCCAACGGGCTGCGCCCAACGCGCGAACCTGTACACCCGCGCAGGCCGACCCGTAGTATTGTAGGGGCGACCCTTGCGGTCGCCCTGGTTTTCGCGCTTGCCTCCGCCCTGGTTTTCGCGCTGGACGCGGTCGCCCTGGGAATCGGCAGCCGAGGCTCGCGCCACATGCAGCTGACGCATGTACCACTTCACCAGCCACACAACAAGCACCATCGCCTCGATGGTTGAGAAGATCAACACCGGCACAATCTCCGCGCCGTACTGGAAAAGTCCGAGGTACTGGTTGGGATCGGAACTGAACAGGTTGATGGCTATTGAAGGAACGGCCAGCGCCAATACCCAGGGCGCGAGCAGGGGGAAATAGGCGGCAGGAGCCAGTAAAATCTCCAGGTATCGTCTGTGAGTATTCTCCACTACATGTTGATAGAGCAGGCTGCGCGGGTGTGTCAATAAGTTGCGCAGAATTTGCAGCGGCCCACTGCCCAGGTACGTATAGCGCGAAACCAGCAACGGGTGTCCCGTCGGGCTGGCGAAGTGATAAACCAGCACTGTCACGGCTACCCAGGTGGCGCTCAGGCCCACCAGGGCGAGTCCGGTGCGCCAGCGCTGCTGGAAGAGGATGCTCCATAGACCAAAGAAGGCGATCACGAGCGGGATTTCCTCTTTGCAGGCCATCGAGAGGATGGCAAAGACGAAAAGCCAGAGCGTGCGGCGCGTATACATGAAATACAAGGTAAACAGCAAAAGCGCGGCGGTCAATGTGACGGCGTGAAAATCAAATGCTTCAGCCTGTTGCAAAGCCGGGTAGAGCAAATAGAGAACAGCAATGCCCACCGCCACCAATTCATTGCGCAGGCGCAGGCGCGCCAGCCAGAAGGCCGGGAACGCGCCGCTCGCCACTACCAGCGTTTGCAGGACCAGCAGAGTTTTGGGATCGGGAAAAGGCAGGTACGCGAGCGAAATAGGCAACAGGATTGGTTCAAAGTGGATGGCAAAACGCGAAATACCGTTCAGATTGTAACAATTAGTGTCGTTCACAATGTTGCAGACGGTCTGGTGAAGAAAGGGGCCGTGCAGAATGCTCCAGACGGCCTGGTTATAGATGCCGAGATCTTCAGCAGTCGTCCAATAGGCATCCTGGCGACCGAGATGCAAATAAATAAAATAGGCTGAAAAGATGGCGGCAGCCAGGGCGACCAGTCCCATTGCCAGCCAGAACAGGCGCGTATGCGGCATATCTTCCGGGGCGGGGTAGAGATAGAGGCGATTGCGCCAGATAGCGAAACGTTTACGCCATGTCATATTACTCACCTACAACTTTTTCTTCAAGTGGGACACTGGCAACTGATTTCTCCCGGCATCCGTCCTGGGATTTACAAGTTCGATAAAAGACCGCTTCCGCACTGGCCTGGCTGCCATCTGCCCATATCGCCTTGACCTGGGCGCTGGCCGCTTTCCCGGTACAGCTTGCTGTCTGTTGCACCTGCCATATCCACCGATATTCATTCGTGCCTGCCACCTGGGATAGCTGTTGCCTGGGCGTTCACACTTCCCACATAGGCACACTCACTGTAAAGAGGACAGGCCTGGCAAGCAGGCCGTTGAGCATGACAGATTTGCCGTCCATGCCGGATCAGATTGACATGCAGCGGGTAGACCCATGCTGGCGGCACGGATCTGGCGAATACCTCGTGCGCCTGGTCCGCATTGACCTTCGGCCCGATTAAGCCCAGGCGCTGACTGACGCGGTGGACATGCGTATCAACGGGCATAACTGGCATATTCAAATTAAACATCAGCACGCAGGCTGCCGTCTTTGGTCCCACGCCCGGCAATTTGCGTAGCGAACGCCACGCCTCTTCTGGTTGCATGTGTGGCAATTCGTCTAGCGCATGGGCGAGCGTTCGCGTATCGCTGCGCGCCGCCTGCATCTCTGTCAATTCGTGCAACACGTCCTGGATTCTTCTGGCCTTGATGTTTGCCAGTCCTCCGCTCAAAATGGCCTCCGCCACTTTGTAGGTGGGCGCGTCACGCACCTCTTCCCACG
Source organism: Ktedonobacteraceae bacterium (assembly GCA_035716135.1). Taxonomy (GTDB): domain Bacteria; phylum Chloroflexota; class Ktedonobacteria; order Ktedonobacterales; family Ktedonobacteraceae; genus CF-113. The sequence continues at coordinate 911 of DASTKD010000132.1, read as the reverse complement.
TCGCAAAGGTCTCAACCAGTTGCTTATAAGCACGCTCGGAATTGATGTCCGAGGTATGCTGCGACAGGATGGTGCCGATGAGGCCGCCAACGGGGTCATAGTCGGGTTCGTTCTGTGGCTCACCGTAGGTTTCGATCAGCAATTCGTAGATACGCGCAAGGTGCGCCGCGAGTGTAATTGTCATATTTCAATCCTGACCAGTTGATTTAATAATGTGGAGCCATTGTACTCGTTTGATTGGCGAGTTACAAGGATAGGAGAGTCCTCTTCATCATCTCTAACGTATAAGATGTAGTAACAACAGTCGTTCAGATCGGTGTCCTACATCTTTTAAGAGGGGCAAGGTGCTTACTTCCCATATTGCCCAGGCCGAAACACATCCCTGTGTCACCTGAAATTTCTGATCTCACAACCCGGGCGATAGCAGATGTCTCTTCTCCAACAAGGAACCACAGGGACAAACCTCTACTACTGCATATGGTGGCGCAGTCCTACCGGTGGTTTCAAGAAAATACCTTCGCGCCAGATTTCTTGAAAGGGGCATTGGCTCATCCCGCGCTCGCCTATCTCGCGGCACTCGTGTTCCAACTGGTAGTGAGCCTGGGAATCTTCGCGCTCGTCCAGGCCTATCCCTCCTTTCGTTTTCTATAGGTGCCACTTATTCTGGTCATTCTGCTCGTGGCGCTTGGTTGGGGGGGGCAGGCCCAGCCATTGTGGCTCTCCTCGTCGGATGGATTATACTGCTCATCTTTATTTTACCTCCCACCTTCTCTTTGTCAATCAGACAAACAGAAGATGTTGTAGGTATCGTCTTTTATGTAATTGCTGGACTGGCGATCAGTATTCTCGCCAGCAATACCGAACGAGCGCGCCGCGCGTCTGAACAGCTTCGCCTGCGACTGGATGCAATC
>DASTKD010000131.1:0-5405 GCA_035716135.1 Ktedonobacteraceae bacterium | reverse complement strand
TTCGGTCAGGCCGAGTTCGCAGGCCAGGATGACATGCAGCGCGGGTGTCAGCGATGAGCCGAAGTCATGGTCGGTGATGGGATAGTAGTAATCCCAGTTGACGCGCTTCGTCGCAAGGTCATAGCGCTGTCTGAGTACAGTCAGCAGCATGAGTACATCGGCCTGCTTGATAATCTGGTAAGGTTCAATCTCATTGACCCCCAGGATGCCCTGATACGATTTTTTGCGTCCGCGATACTTTTCCTGGTCGAAATGTTTGAGCTGGAAGAAACCATCAAACTGCTCAAAGAGGCCGCTTTGCTTATCCTGCGGAATACGTATATGCGCCATGACATCGCGCCAGTGTTGCAGCTTCTGCTCGTCCAGTTGTAATTGTTGCAGCAACGCCTGCGCTTTGAGAGAGTCCGCGTTTGTCAGCCAGTCGAGCGCCTCCAGCGCAGCCGCTATGTTCCAACGCGCCATGACATTGGTATACGCATTGTTATTGACATGCTCATGCCATTCATCCGGGCCAATCACATTGTTGATTTCGTACTCATCGCTCCCGGCTTTACGGGTGACGCGGCTGACCCAGAACATGGCCGTACTCAGCAGGAGTTCCGCGCCGTACTGCCGCATATACTCGTCGTCGCCCGTCACATCCCAGTAGTGCCAGTTGGCATAAGCGATGCTTGAAGTAATGTGCAATTCGAGAGAGCCATTTAACACGGGGATCAGTTCGCCGCTTTCAGGATGTACTATCGCGCCGGGCGTGGCTTCGCCGCCATCCAGCGTGCTTTCCCAGGGAAATTGCGCCCCCTCGTAGCCATTGAGTCGGGCCTTCGCGCGCGCGCCGGGCAGCAGGTGATAGCGATACAACAGCAGATTACGCGCCATGTCGGGATGCACAAAAGTGAAGTAGGGCAGCATGAATATCTCGGTATCGTGGAAAATATGACCGCGATAGCCAAAGCCGGTCAGTCCTTTGGCGGCAATGCTGTAATAGCTATCATGCACCGGACAGCTAATGCGCAACTGGTAGAGGTTGTAACGTATAGCTCGCTGCGCCTTCTCGTCACCCTCGATGAGCATGTCCGAAATATCCCAGTAATGCTCCCAGGCTCTTTGATGGTCGGCAAGCAGCATTTCGTAAACACGCGCCTGTTTACAGGGCCGCTCGCTGGTGATACCCTCCATGTGCAGCGTATAATGCTTGTCATTCTCGGCTGGCGCACCGTTCGCCCGCATAATGCGATGATGATGCTCAAGCGCGGCTGCCAGAGGTTTCTCCCTGTCGCGCGAGGTATACATCACCACGACTTTTTCAGCCGCGATGGCCTCGCCCGGAGCCAGCGCGCCATAAAAGCGAATCATGGGCGTAATATCTGAGCGCACTAACTCTTTGTGGAAATCACAACGCTCGCTAGAAAAACTCATGGTCTGCGCAAGCTGTACCGACGACTTGCGCGTTTGCGAATGCAACCAGGCGATCTCGCCATCGTGATGTTGCGCGACCGACTCCCAGTGCATCAGATCATAATTGCCAACGGCGAGGTTAAGCGAGGCCGATAAGACGATTTCGACAGGGCCAGTGGCGGTCGGTTGATCTTCATCGATGATTACGCTATAGCGAATTGCGCCCACATGCTCATCGTGCAAGCTGGCGAAACGCTCAGTCACCACGCGCAAACCTACACCCGCGGAACTCCTCCAATGCACCTCGCGTCTGAGTACGCCACGTCGCATATCCAGCACGCGCCGGTAGCCGAGGACTCTCCGTTCATTAAGCCAAAAACGCTCGCCATTCACAAATAACTTGATCGGCAGCCAGTCGGGAACATTCGCCAGTTCCTCTTTGCCGATCTCAATCTTGTCAAACACGCCAGCTATCAAGGTGGCAGGAGTCGCTTTTGGATACCCCTCCTCAAAAGTGCCGCGTGTCCCAAAGTAGCCGTTGCCGATAGTGTACAAGGTTTCTAAACTACGAAGTTTATCAGCATCGAATGCATCTTCGTAAATCTGCCAGAGATTCACAGATTACCCTTTCTCACGAGAATGCTTTTAGTTGTTCAGTATAGCCTGTAAGCTGACATTTGCAAGTGTAGGGATGATTTTATCCGCCCGGTGGAAGCGGTATCGAGGCCCGATGCCCAGTGCTTGCATCCCCGCGTTTTTGATAGCCTCGATGCCAGCGTCAGCGTCCTCAACTCCCAGACACGCGCTTGTCGGTATAGTTGTCATTCCCGCCGCGTAAACAAACAGGTCGGGTGCTGGCTTAGTATGCGCGACGCTATCGCCATCCGCGACGCCATTGAAGGCGTGTAAAATGCCCAGACGCTCCAATACGATGCGGCAATTCTTACTGCCAGAAGCAATTGCCATTTTGATTCCGGCATCGCGTATCGATTGCAACAATTGCAGACCGCCCGCAACCAGGTCAGCGGGCGACATGTCTTTAATCATGTCATTATAATAACGATTCTTGCGGTCCGTCATCTCCTGAATCTGTTCTTCCGTTATATGGTGGTCTCTGAAAATATACAACAGCGATTCACGTCTGCCGACCCCGCGCAAATGCGCATCGTTGTCTTCACGGGTAAACGGGATACCCTCTTCATCGGCGAGACGTTTCCAGGCGCGATAGTGGTATTCAGAGGTATCGGTTAAAACGCCATCCAGGTCGAAAATGATTGCCTGCGGTTTTTGCATATGATTCTCACGCTCCATTCTTAGAGTACTTCATTTATCTCTAGCACGATTCAACAGGCAAAGAAGTTGCACACAGGCGCGATTCGTCAGCGAAAGTACTCAAGTGATACCTTTGCGCTTTCCAGTGAGGGCAATGTTGGATGATCGTGTTCAACGACGGCCCATATGCCATGCTGCCGCGCGAAAGCGGTCATGCCATCCAGATCCAGTATGCCCTTGCCCACTTCGGTCATCGAACGGTCGGGAGCCATGTCTTTGAAGTGAATAAGGGCAACACGCTTGCCCAGCCTGTTCAATAAAGCAAGCGGGTCGTGACCGGCGTAGGCTGCCCAGTATACATCAAGCTCGATCTTGACCAGGACGGGATCGGTGATTTCCAGCAGGTGTTCGAGTAAGGTGCGGCCATCGATGCTGGTAAATTCAAAATCATGATTGTGATACCCAAAGTCGATACCCTCGTCACGGCAGCGTTGCCCGATACTATTCAGTCGCGGCCCCAGCGCGCGTATGCCATCAAGGGTGCGCCACTCCTGCGCGAGCGAGGGCAAGACCATCACCGGACAGTTTATGGCGCGACAATAGTTAAGCGAAGCCTCAAGCTTCTCTCCGGTCAACCCGTCCAGTCCTACATGCGTGCCAGCCACCGTTAGCCCGGTTTCGGCCAGCAGCGCGGCCATTGCTCGCGCGGACAGGTTGCCATACCCGGCAAATTCTACCCCCGTATAGCCTATTTGCGCCACGCGCCGCAGCGTTCCCTCAAAATCGCGCCTCGTCTCATCGCGCACCGTATAAAGTTGAAGCGCCACCTGTGTATAGTGCATTTGTTCTCCTTTTCCATAAGTAGCGACATCCCTTTCCCTGATGAATTTTACCACCCACAACCGACATACAGCAGCGAGTGCTGGAAGCATGGGAAGTCGTACCTGCTCGTCCTGTCATCTATTGCTTCGCCTTACCTTCTGTCATTCTGAGCGAAGCGAAGAATCTCCTGCAATGGGACGAGAGATCCTTCGCTACGCTCAGGATGACAACCGACGACCGCTCCTGGTCGTGAATGTTCATCACGGTACGATAGCACATGCAGGCAGGGACGTACATGCTGTACAATAAATCATCCAGGTAATTTCGCAGCCAGAAGTCACTTATGAAAGAAGAGATTGACCTTCCTATGAAAACGAAAACCACGCTGGGCATCATTGGATGCGGCACGATCAGTTCAACCTATCTCAAAGCACCCCGCTTATTCGACAATTTGTATATCGCGGCCTGCGCCGACATCGATTTTCAACGAGCGCAAAGCCAGGCTGAAAAATACGGCGTTCCCAGGGCGTGCAGCGTCGAAGAGTTGCTGGCCGACCCGGACATTGACGTTGTGGTCAATTTAACCGTTCCCGCCGCCCACGCCGAAATCTCGCTGGCCGCGCTCGACGCTGGCAAATCGGTGCATAGCGAGAAACCGCTGGCTATCAACCGTGAAGATGGACAGGCCATTTTACAAATGGCGCGTGCCAGACAATTGCGTGTTGGCTGCGCGCCCGATACCTTTCTCGGCGGCGGTCTGCAAACGTGCATCAAGCTGATTAACGATGGAGAGATCGGTACGCCCATCGCGGCTACGGCCTTCATGGTGAATCACGGCATGGAACACTGGCATCCCGACCCCTACTTTTTCTACCAGCCCGGCGCTGGCCCCATGTTTGACGTTGGCCCCTATTATCTCACCGCCCTCATCGCTATGATGGGTCCCATTAGCCGCGTCACCTCCTCCATGAAAATCACCTTTCCTGAACGCACCATTAGCAGCGAACCCAGAGCTGGCACCAAAATTCCCGTCAATACTCCGACGCATATTACAGGCATCATGGATTTTGCGAGCGGCGCAATCGGCACCATTATCACCAGCTTTGATGTCTGGCATCACCGCCTGCCCTATATCGAAATATATGGCACCGAAGGCACTATCAGCGCTCCCGACCCCAATACCTTTCACGGTCCGGTCTACCTGCGCCGCGCGAAAGACGGCAAGGAGGGGCTGTGGCATGAGATGCCCTTAACACATGGCTATACGAACAACAGTCGCGGGTTGGGGCTGGCCGACATGGTGCAGGCGATGCATTCGGGGCGTATGCATCGCGCTAACGGCGAAATGGCATATCATGTCCTCGACGTTATAGAATCATTCATGCAATCCTCAAAAGAAGGCAGGCATATTATGCTGAACAGTAGCTGTACTCGCCCGGAACCATTTGCGCCGAGTGAACACACCTGGGAAGATTAGAAAAGGAGCAAAATGTGTCACCAATCAAAGGGCCAGCGCTCTTTTTAGCGCAATTCGCGCAGGATGTCCCACCGTATGATACGCTGGAACATATCAGCGCGTGGGCTAAAGAAATGGGCTTCATTGGCATGCAGATTCCGGCCTCGGATAGCCGTTTGATTGATCTCGACAAAGCAGCGGAGTCAAAGCAGTATTGCGATGATCTCAAAGGGCAGTGCAACGGGCTGGCTATCACCGAACTGACGACGCACCTGCTCGGTCAGCTTGTCGCGGTACATCCAGCCTACGATACGATGTTTGATAGCTTTGCCCCGTCATCGCTGCGCGGAAAGCCTGAAGCGCGTACTGAATGGGCGATGCGGCAGATGACGCAGGCCATCAAAGCTTCCAGCAACCTGGGGTTGCATGTGATGCCAACGTTTTCTGGCGCATTCCTGTG